>JBDSKH010000209.1:0-7243 GCA_039917005.1 Pseudolysinimonas sp. | reverse complement strand
GGCAGCAGCCGGCATCGGCCGGCTGCTGCCCGTATTCGGGGACCGGACCATCTTCACCCGGTTCGTCGCACCCGCCGAGCCCGCGGGCGCCTGGGTGCCGTATTACGCGCTCTGGCCGTTCGCGCTCGTCCCGCACGACGACCATCTGTACGACCTGACGGAGCCCTTCCGCGGTTCGGCGCCTCACATCGAGACCCGCGAGACGTTCGGCAAGTGGGATGCCGCGTTCGCCGCGGCCATGGGCGGCTCTACCGAGATGGTCATCACGGGGGTGTCGACCGACTGCTGCGTGGTCTCGACCGCGCTAGCCGCCGCCGACGCCGGCGTGCACGTGCGGGTCGCGGCCGACGCCTGCGCCGGACTGAGTCCTGCCGACCACCAGCGCGCCCTCGACGCGATGGCTCTCTACGCGCCGCTCATCGAGATCACCAGCGTCGACGAGGTGCTGGGGTCGCTGGCGTGAGCGAACGTCAGCGTGCCCTCGGCGCGCTGCAGGGTCTCGCGATCGGTGACGCGCTCGGGATGCCGACGCAGCTGATGTCGCGCGGCGACATCGCCGAGACGTTCGGGATCATCGACGGATTCCGTGACGGACCCGCGGATCACCCGATCGCCGCGGGCATGCCCGCCGGATCGATCACTGACGACACGGAGCAGGCGCTCCTCGTCGCGCACGCGCTCATCGAGCGAGACGGTCACCTCGACGCCGGCGACCTGGCCCGCCGGCTGGCGGAGTGGGAAGACGGGATGCGCGCTCGGGGCTCCCTCGACCTGCTCGGGCCGTCAACGCGCGCTGCTGTTGCTGCGGTGCTCGCCGGGACACCTCCAGAAGAAGCCGGCCGGTACGGCGCGACCAACGGCGCGGCCATGCGGGTGACCCCGGTCGGGATCGCCGTGCCGCCGGCGAAGAGCATGATCCGGCTCATCGACGCCGTGCACGACTCGGCGCGAGCCTCGCACGACACCGGTGTCGCGATCTCGGCCGCCGCGGCGGTCGCCGCCGCGGTGAGTGCGGGCATCTCCGGTGCCACCTGGCGCGAGGCGACCGATCAGGCGGTGTCGGCCGCCCAGGCCGCGGAAGCACGCGGACACTGGGTCGCCGGAGCAAGCGTCGCTGCGCGCATCCGTCTGGCCATAGAGCAGGAGCACGTCGACGAGATCATCTCGCTCATCGGCACGAGCCTCGCGTCCCAGGAGTCGGTGCCGGCGGCGTTCGGGTTCCTGGCGATCGCGCAGGGCGACGGCTGGACCGCCACCAAGCTGGCTGCCGCCGCCGGGGGAGACACCGACACGATCGCCGCGATTGCCGGCGCGATCGCGGGAGCATGCGGCTCGGCGTTCCCAGACGAGGCGATCGCCACGGTCATCGCCGTCAACTCGCTCGACCTGGAGCCCGTCGTCGACGGGCTCCTCGCGCTGCGGGCACGCTGATGCCGCGGCTGGTCAGCGTCGGCAACGTCGTCGTCGACCTGCTTGCCGAACTGCCGCGGCTGCCAGTGCCGGGGGAGGACCTGACCGCCACGGCATCCGGGATCTCGATCGGCGGCAGCGCCAACTCGCTCGTCGCGGCACGCCGCCAGGGCATGGAGGCGATCTACGCGGGGGCCTTCGGGTCGGGTCCGCTCGGCACCTTCGTGCGTGCCGAGCTCGAAAGGGAGGGGATCGGGATCGCGCACGCGGCGATCGACGGCGACACCGGCTGGGACGTGGCCATGGTGCAACCCGGCGGCGAGCGCACCTTCGTCACCACGGTCGGAGCCGAGGCCCGCCTCGACGCCGCCGCGCTCTCGGCGCTCTCGTTCGAAGGCGACGACCTGCTTCACGTCTCCGGCTACGGCCTCGCCCGCGAGCCGAGCGGGTCGTCCTTGGCCGCGTGGCTCCCCGCTGTCGATCGAGCCGTCACGGTGTTGCTCGACCCCGGACCGCTGTTTGCCGGGCTCGCACCCGAGATCATCGACCCGGTGCTCGCACGCATCGACTGGTGGAGCGGCAACGAGGCCGAGGCGCTCGCCGCGACGGGCGCGCCGGATGCCGAAACAGCCGCAGCGGACCTCACCGCCCGCGGCTTCGGGGTCGTCGTGCGGCAAGGCCCCTCGGGATGCTTGATCGCCGAGCGCGGCACCGCCGTCCATCGGGTGCCGGGCTTCGCCGTCGACGCGATCGACAGCAACGGCGCCGGCGACACGCACGTCGGCGTGTTCCTTGCCGCGCTGGCGTCCGGCATCGCTCCGGGCGAGGCGGCGCGTCGAGCCAATGCCGCGGCGGCCATCGCTGTGACGCGTCGCGGTCCGACCGCGGCGCCCGCGGCCGACGAGCTCGACGCGTTCCTTCAGAGCGCCGATCCAAGCTGATAGCCTGACCCCGTCGCAACTGGCGTTCGGATGGGACACCATCGGGAAGCGACGGCAAAAGGGATACGGTCGCACGCCTGGGCCCGCATCATTCCCTCCACCCGTTAAGAACAGGAGCGCCCGTTGACCGACACCTTCAACCTTCCCCTCTCCGAGGTCGACCCCGAGGTCGCCGCCGCACTCGAGCAGGAGCTCGGCCGGCAGCGCGACACCCTCGAGATGATCGCGAGCGAGAACTTCGTCCCCCGAGCGGTGCTCGAGGCGCAGGGCTCGGTCCTCACCAACAAGTACGCCGAGGGCTACCCCGGCCGTCGCTACTACGGCGGCTGCGAGTTCGTCGACATCGTCGAAACCCTGGCCATCGAGCGGGCGAAGAGCCTCTTCGGAAGCGAGTTCGCGAACGTGCAGTCCCACTCGGGTGCCTCGGCCAACGCCGCGGTGCTGGCCGCGATCGCCTCGCCTGGCGACCGCATCCTGGGCCTCGAGCTCGCCCATGGCGGCCACCTCACGCACGGCATGAAGCTGAATTTCTCGGGCAAGCTCTATGAGGCGCACGCCTACGGCGTGAACCTCGAGACCGGCCTGGTCGACATGGATGTGGTGCGCGAGCGGGCGCTCGAGGTCAAGCCCCAGGTGCTCATCGCCGGCTGGTCGGCATACCCCCGTGAGCTCGACTTCAAGCGCTTCCGCGAGATCGCCGACGAGGTCGGTGCACTGCTCTGGGTCGACATGGCGCACTTCGCCGGACTCGTCGCCGCCGGCCTGCATCCGAGCCCCGTGCCCCACGCGCACGTCACGTCGTCGACCGTGCACAAGACGATCGGCGGTCCGCGCTCCGGCTTCATCCTGACCAACGACGCCGACCTGGCGAAGAAGATCAACTCGAACGTGTTCCCGGGCCAGCAGGGCGGTCCGCTCATGCACGTGATCGCGGCCAAGGCGACCGCCTTCAAGCTCGCAGCGACGCCCGAGTTCAAGGATCGCCAGGAGCGCACCAAGCGCGGCGCCGCCATCCTGGCCGAGCGTCTGACCCAGCCCGATGCGAAGGCAGCGGGCATCGACGTGCTGACCGGCGGCACCGATGTGCACCTCGTGCTGGTCGATCTGCGCACCTCGGAGATGACCGGCAAGGATGCGGAAGACCGCCTGCACGAGGTCGGCATCACGGTGAACAAGAACGCCGTGCCGAACGACCCGCGACCCCCGATGGTGACATCGGGTGTGCGGATCGGCACGCCGGCACTCGCCACGCGCGGGTTCGCCGATGCCGAGTTCACCGAGGTCGCCGACATCATCGCGCACACGCTCATGCCCGACGCCGACATCGCGGCGCTCTCGGCGCGGGTCACGGCGCTCGCGAAGAAGTTCCCGCTCTACGACGGACTCACCTCGCCCGGGACGTGGAAGTGACCCTTCGGCAAGCTCAGGACGGCGCGGCTCGCGTCCTCGACGGCGTAGCCACCGCTTCCGCGATCAAGGGGGAGTTGAAGGTCAGGGTCGCGGCATTGCGCGAGCGCGACGTCGTGCCCGGCCTCGGCACCCTCCTGGTCGGGGAGGACCCCGGTTCGCTCAGCTACGTGGGCGGCAAGCACCGCGACTCGGCGGAGGTCGGCATCGAGTCGATCCGGGTCGACCTGCCGGCGACGGCATCCGAGGCGGAGGTGCGGTCGGCGATCGCCGGACTCAACTCCGATCCCGGCGTGACCGGGTACATCGTGCAGCTGCCGCTGCCCTCGGGCATCGACGAGAACGCCATGCTCGAGCTCATCGACCCCGCGAAGGATGCCGACGGGCTTCACCCGACGAACCTCGGCCGGCTGGTTCTGGGCGTCGACGGCGAGCTGCATTCGCCCCTGCCCTGCACACCGGCGGGCATCGTCGAGCTGCTGCGCCGGCACGACGTCCCGATCGCGGGCAAGCACGTCGTCATCATCGGTCGCGGCCTCACGGTGGGCCGGCCGCTCGGGCTGGTCTTCACCCGCAAGGGCGTGGATGCGACGGTCACCCTGACCCATTCGCGCACGATCGATCTCGCGGCCGAAGTGCGCCGCGCCGACATCGTGGTCGCGGCGATCGGGGTGCCGCATTTCGTGAAGGCCGACTGGATCAAGCCGGGGGCAGCGGTCCTGGATGTCGGGGTCACCCGCGTCGGCACGGCCGAGTCCGGCAAGGCGCGGCTGCAGGGCGACGTCGACCCCGCGGTCGCGGAGGTCGCCGGGTGGCTGTCACCGAACCCCGGAGGCGTCGGCCCGATGACCCGCGCCCTGCTGCTCTCGAACGTCGTCGCGGCCGCCGAGCGCAGCGTCTCCGCTGGTTGAGTAGCGCCGCAGGCGCGTGTCGAAACCAGCCTGCCGCGTGAGAGTGGTTTCGACACGCCGCTGCGCGGCTACTCAACCAGCGGTCAGTTGTCGCGGGCGGCGCCGTCGGAGGCCGCGACCGTGAACGTCTCCGGCATGCCGAAGCCGTGCTCGGCGAAGCCGCCGTCGATGGCGACCTGAAGGCGCGACAGGTCGTCGGTCCGGACGAGAGCGATCGCCGCGCCGCCGAAGCCGCCGCCGGTCATGCGCGCCCCGAGCGCGCCGTTGGCCTGGGCGATCTCGACGGCGAGGTCGAGCTCGGGGGTGGAGATCTCGAAGTCGTCCCGCATCGAGCGGTGCGATGCGTCGAGGAGGTCGCCGATCGCGGCCGGGCCGTCAGAGCGCAGGGCCGCCACCGTATCCAGGACCCGCTGGTTCTCGGTGACGACGTGACGCATGCGGCGGAAGGTCTCTTCGCTGAGCTTGTGCTCTGCAGCGTCGAGATCATCGACGCCCAGGTCGCGCAGCGAGTCGACGCCCATGAGCAGCGCGGCGCGCTCGCACGATGCGCGACGTTCGGCGTAGCCACCGGTCTCATGGGCGTGCGTGACGCCGGTGTCGATCACGAGCAGCTCGAGCCCGGCGGCGGCGAGTCCGAGCGGCACGATCTCGGTCTCGAGCGTGCGGCAGTCGACGAAGACGGCGGAGTCGCGCTGCCCGAGGAGGGACGCGATCTGGTCCATGATGCCGGTCGGGGCGCCCACGAAGTCGTTCTCGGCACGCTGGCCGACGCGTGCGAGGTCGGACTGCGACATCCCGAGGCGCCAGAGTTCGTTGAGCGCCACCGCCACGGCGCACTCGATCGCCGCCGACGACGAGAGACCCGCGCCGACGGGGACGTTCGAGTCGATCATGAGGTCGAGCCCCGGCACCGCCTCGAGGTCGGCGCCGGCTCCCCCCTCTGCCAGCGCCGCGCCGAGCGCCCAGGCGACCCCGAGCGGATACTGCGACCAGTCGCCATCGAGCTCACCGCGCGTGCGAACGCCGTCGAGGTCGGCGAGCGTGACCTCGGTGTACAGCTCGTCATCGGCGAAGGTGCTTCCGACGCGCAGCACGCCGTCGTCGCGTGGACCCGCGGCCACCAGGGTGCGCCGGTCGATCGCGAAGGGCAGCACGAAACCCTGGTTGTAGTCGGTGTGCTCGCCGATCAGGTTCACGCGACCCGGCGCGGACCAGATGCCCAGAGGCTTGTGCCCGAAACGCTCCCGGAACGCCTCGCGCACGTCGTCTCGCAGGTCGGTCATGCTCGCTGGATCGCCTTCCGGAGGTTCTCGGCGGCGGTCTCGGGCGGCACATCGCCGACCCACGCCCCCATCGCCGCCTCCGACCCTGCCAGATATTTGAGCTTGTCGGCGGCGCGGCGCGGCGACGTGAGCTGCAGGTGCATGCGGAAGGTGTCGCGCGCGCGGTGCACGGGTGCCTGATGCCAGGCCGCGATGTACGGCGTCGGGGAGTCGTACATCGCGTCGACGCCGCGCAGCAGCCGCAGATACAGGGTCGCGAGTTCGTCGCGCTCGTCGCCGGTCGTGGCCGCGAAATCGGGCACCTGGCGGTGCGGCAGCATGTGCACCTCGATGGGCCACCGCGCCGCGAACGGTACGAACGCTGTCCAGTGCTCGCCGGTCATGACGACCCGCTCGCCGGCCCGCTCGAAGTCCAGGATGCGTCCGAACAGGTCGGGCGCGCTGCGGTCGATCGCGCCCAGGGTGGCGAGGGTCTTGGGGGTGATGTACGGGTACGCGTAGATCTGACCGTGCGGGTGATGCAGCGTCACCCCGATCGCTTCGCCGCGGTTCTCGAAGGGGAACACCTGCTCGACACCGGGAAGCGCCGACAGGGCGGCCGTGCGGTCCGCCCACGCCTCGATCACGGTGCGGGCACGCGACGGGGTCTGGGTGCCGAAAGAGCCCTCGTGCTCGGGGCTGAAGCACACGACCTCGCAGCGCCCGATGCTGGTGCGCGTGCGGCCCAGTCCGAGTTCGGCGAGATCGTCGAGTCCGCGTGGCGAGTTGCGAGCTCCCGCCAGGTCGGGTCCGAACGAGGGGGACCGGTTCTCGAACACGGCGACGTCGTAGAGCGACGGCACCTCCGACGGGTTCTCGGCGGTCTGGGGGGCGAGCGGATCGCGATCGGCAGGAGGCAGGAACACGCGGTTCTGCCGTGCGGCGGCGATCGATACCCACTCGCCCGTGAGCACGTCTTGCCGCATGGTCGCGGAGGCGGGGCGCGGATCGAGGATGCGGGCGTCGACGGCCCGGTCGGGACCCAGGGTGGTGTCGGCGTCGTCGAAGTAGATCAGCTCGCGGCCGTCCGCGAGCAGCGTGCTGCGCTTGACGATCCCGGCCATGGCATTACGATATCGAAAGTCACCCTTTCGAATACGAAGAGAATCGAAACCGGATGTCGGATCCCGCCGCCGTGCGCCGCCAGGGTCTCGCGCGCCTGCTGTCCGCCCGCGGGTTCGTGCGGGTCGCCGACGCGAGCCTCGAATTCGGGGTCAGCGAGGTCACCATCCGCGGCGATCTCAGCGCTCTC
>JBDSKH010000208.1:0-2682 GCA_039917005.1 Pseudolysinimonas sp. | reverse complement strand
CGGCTCGAGTGGCTGGTCGAGCTCGCGGCCCAGCGGATTCGGCGGCTCGTCGCGGCGGCCCAGCAGCTCGTTCCGGCGCAGCAGCGGATCGTCCCGGCGCTCGAGCGGCGGCCGTCGCGGCGGCGGCGGGCGCTTCTGACTCCCCCTCCCTAAACCACCCCCGGTAGCGATACCGTGAACCGACCCTCTAGAAAGGCACACACCATGGCAAAGCAGTCCATCCTCGGGCGCATCTCGCAGCTCATGCGCGCGAACATCAACGCCCTGCTCGACCAGGCCGAGGACCCGCAGATGATGCTCGACCAGCTGGTGCGCGACTACACCAACAGCATCGCCGAGGCGGAGAGCGCCGTGGCGCAGACCATCGGCAACCTGCGCCTGATGGAGCAGGATCACACCGAGGACGTCGAGGCGGCGGCCGACTGGGGCCGCAAGGCTCTCGCCGCGAGCGCCAAGGGCGACGAACTGCGCGGCGCCGGCAAGCCGGATGACGCCGACAAGTTCGACAAGCTCGCCAAGATGGCCATCGGCAAGCAGATCACCGCGGAGAACGAGGCCAAGTCGGCCGAGCCGACCATCGCGTCGCAGACCGACGTCGTCGACAAGCTGAAGACCGGCCTCGAGGGCATGCGCGGCAAGCTCGGCGAGCTCACCGCGAAGCGCGACGAGCTGGTGGCGCGCGCCAAGACGGCCGACGCCCAGAACCAGGTCGCCGACTCCCTGCAGAGCATCGACGTCCTCGACCCGACGAGCGAGCTCGGGCGATTCGAAGAGAAGGTGCGCCGCCAGGAGGCTCTGGTCGCCGGCAAGCAGGAGATCGCCGCCTCGACGCTCGACTCGCAGTTCGAGTCGCTCGAAGAGCTCGACAAGGCCACCGAGGTGGACGCCCGCCTCGCCGAGCTGAAGTCCGGCTCGTCACCCCAGGCCATCACTTCCGGCGAGTAGCCGGAGCCCGCACTGAACGGGCGGGGCTTCGAGCCGGGACGTGTCTTCGGACCGGATCTGGCACGGGGCCTCGCCCTGCTCGGCATGTTCGCCGCGCACGTCGTCTTCGATCACGACGAGAACTTCTACGACGGCCGCTCGTCGATCCTCTTCGCGACGGTCGCGGGCGTCTCGCTGGGACTCCTGACCGGGGGATCCCGGCCCGCCCCCCGCGAGGAATGGGGCTACCGGCGCGCCTCGATCGCGCTCCGCGGTGCCGCGCTGATCCTGATCGGCGTCCTCCTGACGACGCTCGTGCGGCCGCCGCTCCAGGTCATCCTCGACTACTACGGACTCGCCTTCATCCTGCTCGTCCCCTTGCTGTTCGCGCGGAGGCCGGTGCTGGCCGTGGCAGCCCTGCTGGTCGTGGCGATCGCCCCACCCGTCGTCGGGTGGTTGCGCGCCGAGACCGATCCTCAGGCGATCCCCGTGGTACTCGCTCCGTTCGCCCAATGGCTGGTCTACGGCAGCTACCCGGTGGCGATCTGGCTGGCGTTCCCGCTGTTCGGGCTGATCTGCGCGCGCTCGGGGCTCGAGCGCCGGCGCACCCAGCTGCTCATGATCGGCGCGGGCACGCTGGCCGCCGTGCTCGGCTACGGCGCGGCCCAGCTGCTCCCCGGCGTGACGGCGGAAGCGCACTCCGGGTCGGCGGCCGAGGTCATCGGGTCGGGCGGGCTGGCGGTCGCGATCATCGGGCTTGCGACGCTGCTGGGGTCGATCGCCGGGCCGGCCGGCCGCAGCATCCGGTTCGTGCTCTTCCCGGTCGCGGCAGCGGGTGGCATGGCCCTGTCGCTCTACACGGCCCAGGCGATCGCGCTCACGATCGTGCGCGAGGCGAACCGCATCGACGCCGAGCGCTGGACCTATCCCGCGGCGATCCTCCCCGTGCTCATCGTGTCGGCACTCGTGATCGGGACGTTGTGGCGGCTGTTCCTCGGCGCCGGCCCGCTGGAGCGGGTGCTGCGCTGGCTGACCTCGTGGTCGGGTCCGAGGCGCGTGGAACCCTCCGCGGCTCCTAGAGTGTGAGCATGGCGGTCACCTTCGTCGTCGTGCCCCAGTGGCAGGGCTCCCCGTCGTCCCGCGCGATGCGCCAGGCGGAGGGTGCCGCGTCGATCCGCGAGGACCTCCCGGCGGGCGCCACCCGCGATGTCACCGTCCCGCTCGAAGCCGGCGACGACCAGAGCACCGGGATCGCGCGGTTCAGCTCGCTGCAGCTGGTGCGAGAGCGCCAGGCCGACCTTCTCGGCGAACTCGACGGACCCGTCGTGACCATCGGCGGCGACTGCGCCGTGTCGGCCGCCGCGATCGCGCACGCCGCACGAGATGGCGACACGGCCGTCGTCTGGTTCGACGCCCACCCCGACCTGAACTCCCCCGCGACGTCGCCCTCGGGCGCGTTCGCCGGGATGGTGCTGCATTCGATCGTCGACGGCGGCGTCGTGCCCGCCGGGCGGGTGTTCCTCGCGGGTGCCCGCTCGTGGGACCCGGGCGAGGAGACGTTCGCCGCCGAGGCCGGCATCCGCGCCTTCACGGTGGACGAGCTCGCCGACCCCTCCGCGCTGGTGGATGCGGTCGCGGCGACCGGCGCGGCATCCGTCTACCTGCATGTCGACCTCGATGTGCTCGATCCGTCCGAGCTCGCCGGCCTGCTCGATCCGGAGCCGTTCGGCATCTCGGCGGGCGCCCTGGTCACCGCCA
>JBDSKH010000207.1:0-7935 GCA_039917005.1 Pseudolysinimonas sp. | reverse complement strand
CATCGGAACGGCCTTCATCTACAACGGCCTCCTGATCCCCAACACCGAGCTCGGGCACATGGAGCTCGGCGGCAAAGACGTCGAGACCCGCATGTCGTATGCCGCAAAGGAGCGCAAGGGCCTCAGCTGGGTGCAGTGGGCGAGGCGCCTGCAGACCTTCTATGAGAAGCTCGAGGCCCTCTTCTCGCCGACCCTCTTCATCGTCGGCGGAGGCGTCTCGAAGAGCGACCAGGAGTTCCTGCCGCTCCTGAGCCTCGCGACCCCGATCGTGCCGGCCGAACTGCGCAACAACGCGGGCATCATGGGTGCCGCGGCGCTGGCGGCAGACCCGTCAAGCTTTACGACGACCGGGAGCGGTTGACGGAAAGGCTGACTCCGCGGCGTCGCCGGCCTGCCGCACGAACGTGAGACGGGCGCTTCCGAGGTCGTCGCCCTTCGCGGATCCGGGCCAGACCCGGTCGACGAAGGCCGACCACGCGCGCTCGTAGGCCTGAGCGCGCGCGGGAAGGATCGAACGCGCCGCAACGATCGCCAGCAGCAGGATGAGGGCTGCGCTCGCGATCCAGATCTCGCGCCCGTCGATCGGATCGCCGCCCGCGAACGCGCGCACCACCATCAGCACCACCGGCGCGACCACCGCCACGATCGCGAAGATCAGGAGAAGGTCGAGCACGAAGCGCCGCACCAGGATCTTTCGCGCGGCGTCGGCGGCGAGCACATCGAGAGGGTCGATCCCGGTCTCGGCGAGATCGGCCGCGGCGGCGCGAGCAGACGCCCAGCGGGCGGAGTCGGATGCGGCGTCAGGCACTCAGACAGCGTATCGATCTGGCGGGGCCTACGCCCCCAGCGCTACGGTCGCCGGTAGTCGGCGGCGACGGGGCAGTCGAACGAGGCGCCGGCATAGAGACCGACGCGGTTCATGTACTCGATGATGGCGACCCAGGCGCGCGCCAAGCTTGTCTCGGTGTACGGGATGCCCTCGCGAGCGCAGGCCTCGAGCACCATGCGGCGTGCCTTCGCGAGGTGCGGGCGCGCCATGCTCGGGAACAGGTGGTGCTCGACCTGGTGGTTGAGACCGCCCATGAACATCGTCATCCACGTGCCGCCGCGGATGTTGCGACCCGTGCGCACCTGCTTGCTGAGGAAGTCCATCTTGGTACCGGCGGGGATGATCTCCATGCCGATGTGGTTCGGGGCGAACGAGGTGCCCATGTAGATGCCGAAGACGGCCAGCTGGACGCCGAGGAACGCGAACGCCATCCCGACGGGAAGGACGTAGAAGACCGCGGCGACGACGAGGCCGAGACGCAGGCCAATGAGCGTGATCTCGAGCGCGCGGCCGTCGACCTTGCCGCGGCCGAAGATGTGACCGAACGACTTGACGTGGAGGTTGATGCCCTCGAATGCGAGCAGCGGGATGAAGAACGCACCCTGGTGGCGTGTGATGAAGGCGCGGATGCCGCGGGCGTCTGCCGCGTCCTCCTCGATGAACGAGACGGTGTCGACGTCGATGTCGGGGTCTTTGCCCACGGTGTTCGGATTGGCGTGGTGGCGGGTGTGCTTGTTCATCCACCACGAGTAGCTCACACCCACGAGACCGGACGACAGCATGCGGCCGACCCGGTCGTTGGCGCGACCCGATTCGAAGACCTGGCGATGCGACGCCTCGTGACCGAGGAACGCGAACTGGGTGAAGATGATGCCGAGCGCCCCGGCGATGAGCAGCTGGAACCAGGAGTCGCCGAGAAGGATGAATCCGGCGATGGCGCCGCCCAGCGCGAGAACGAGCGTGGTGAACACGCTGATGTAGAAGATGCGCGTCCGTGCCAGAAGGCCCGCGCTCTTCACGTCACCGAGCAGCGCGGAGAACGTGCTGATCGGATTGACAGCTCCGGCGACGCGAGGCGTCGTCGTGCGGATCGGGCCCAGGGTAGCGGTGAGCGACATGCTGCCTCGAAGTCGATTTGCGACTTCTCAGCCGGTGGGTGAGCGGAACGCTCCAGATGCCCCGAGTGTAGCGTTCCGCGGGGTACTCACCCTGTGAAAGGGCCCGAACGTGGCGAAATCAAAGTGTTTCGGTTCGGTGAAATTTGTTGACACGAGTCCCCTCCTGTCGGTTTGGTGCACTACGGTTACCTCCAGTTGTTGTGTTGCGCAAGTGAAGTGACGTCGATATCCTCCGCCGGGGGATTCGCCGGATCGGAAAGAGCGGATCAAGACACACGACGATCCGCTCCGAACGACGGAGCAGAGCATTACAGAAAGCAGCAAAAGAATGCCCACTGGAACCGTGAAGTGGTTCAACGCCGAAAAGGGTTTCGGCTTCATCACCCCCGACGACGGATCGCAGGATCTGTTCGCCCACTACTCGGCCATCGAAGCCTCGGGATACCGCAGCCTTGAAGAAGGTCAGCGCGTCGAGTTCGAGGTCACCCAGGGCCAGAAGGGCCCCCAGGCCGCAGCTATCAAGCTGGCCTGACAACACCTTCACGAAAGCGCGTCGTCCCTTCGGGGGCGGCGCGCTTTCGCGTTTCCCACGGCTTTCGCGTGTCTTGGAGCTTTCGCGTGAGGGACCCTCACGCGTACACTCGCGCACATCTGAGGGGAAGTGCACTATGGCAGCAAGCATTCGCCGGAAATGGATCGGCGACGGCAACATCGCGGGCAACGGCACACACACATTCATCTGGAACAACCCGCCGGAGGTCACGGTGCTGGGGTATTTCGCGTACGCGGATCCCCCGTCGCCGGGACTCACGGGCACCACCACAGGCGAGGTCGGCATCGTCGCGATTCGGCACCAATCCACGCGGACAGGCGACAATCCGGCGGTCGATCGAGTCGAGATCGACATCAAGAACTTCCGCAGCACTCCGTGTGGCTTCAACCTTTATCAGAGCTGGATTACCGGTACGCAGGGCTAGCGCAAACGGGCCGGCCGATACGCCGGGTTCTGTGCGGCCGAAGCCGTGACGGCCATCTATCTACGAGTTGCGTTGCCGCAACCCTCTAGCGGTCTACCCGACACCGGGACGAGCCGCCCCATAGGTGTCTGTCTGACCTTGCTCCGGACGAGGTTTACCCAGCGAGCCCGATCACTCGGGCCCCTGGTGGTCTCTTACACCACCGTTTCACCCTTACCCCGGCTCCCGAAGGAGCCGTGGCGGTCTGCTCTCTGTTGCACTTTCTCGCGGGTTGCCCCGGGTGGGTGTTACCCACCGCCCTGCTCTATGGAGCCCGGACGTTCCTCGGCACCCACCGAAGTGGATGACGCGACCGTCTAGCCGGCCCGTTTGCGTGTCACAGGCTACGGGGTTTCGACACGGCGCGGAAGCGCCTACTCAACCAGCGCTACCGCTCGAACGACAGCTTCTTGTCCATCGATTCGTTTGCCAGCCGATCGGCGCGCGAGTTGTCGGCGCGCGGTATCCATTCGAACGACACCGGCGTCCCCGTCAGGATCTCGCGCGCCTGCGCGGCCAGCTCCGCCATGACGGGATGCTTGATCTTCCACCGCCCGGACATCTGCTCGACCACGAGCTTCGAGTCGAGCCGCACGTGGAGCTCGGCGTGCGGGTCGATGGCGATCGCGCGCCGGATACCGGCGATCATGCCGTTGTACTCGGCGACGTTGTTGGTGGTGATGCCGCAGTAGACGCCCATCTCGGCGAGGATCTCGCCGGTGGCTGAGTCGATGACCAGCGATCCGCCCGCAGCGACACCGGGGTTGCCGCGCGAGCCGCCGTCGGCCTCCACGATCAGCTCCCGCGACGGTGCCTCGCTCACAGGCCAGACTCCCCCGTGCGCACCAGGATCGCGTTCGAGTCGGGGCAGAGCAGGACATCATCCGGTGCTGCCGCGCGGATGGTGCTCATGTCGGAGGAGTTGAGCGCGACGCCGCTGGCGAGCGAGACGCCTCCCTGCAGCATCGACGCACCCACTCCGTAGCGTTCGCGCTGCTTCTCGTACAGCGCAAGGAGATCCGCGGGCACTTTCGCGGCGATTGTGGCGCGATCGGCGCCCGCATGCTCGCGCTCGGCGCCGACGGTGCTCAGCGCAGCATCCCGAGCCGTCGTCGCCTCGGCGATGCGCGTGTCGAGGGCCTCCAGCTCTGTGCGGGTGGTGGCCAGGGCGGAATCGCGCTCCTCCGCCGTCTCCATCACGGCGAGCTCGATGTCCTCGAGGTCGCTCTTGCGCTTCGCGAGGGCCCCGAGCTCCTGCTCGAGGGCCGCGACGTCTTTGACCGAGGCGCTCGCCTGCAGTCGCTCGCTGTCGCGTGCGATCCGTGCGTCGACGACCGCGACATCCGATTCGGTGCGCTTCAGTTCGGCCTGGGCATCCTCGGAGGCACCCGTCTGCTCGACGAACGTGCGCTGCAGTGCCTCGCGCTCGGCGCCCAGCGACGCGAGGGCGGCGAGCTCGGGCAACGTGGACGCGCGGTGGCCAAGCTGCTGCATCTTCGTGTCGAGCGCCTGCAGCTCGAGCAGCAACGCCTGGTCGGCGGGGTCGGCCTTCAGAGCCATCGATGGTCCATTCTTCTGATGCGATCGCTCACTGGAGGATCGCGAAATCCCAGGGGTCGGTGCGGAGCTCGCTGACGGTGATCTCGACGCCAGGCAGGGCAGTACGCAGTTGCTCGGCAGCAACCTCGAGCCAGAGCCACTCGCTGGCCCAATGCGAGACGTCGATGAGCGCCGGCCCCCCGGCGACACGGGCGTTCTCGATCGCCTCGGATGCCGGGTGATGGCGCAGGTCGCTCGTGACGTACACGTCGGCAGCGACGACATCGGGATGCGAGAGCAGCGAATCGCCTGCGCCCGCACACACCGCCACGGTCTCGATGTGGCGGTCGTAGTGCCCCGCGACCCTGACCCCGGATGCCGTGGCCGGCAGCAGCTCTGCGAGTGCCCTCGCCAGCGCGCCCAGCGTCGTCGGGGAAGCGAGACGCCCTACCCGCCCGAGTCCGAGGGCCGGGTCGGTCGCCGGGACGATCGGGCGTGCGTCGTCGAGCGCGAGTCGCTCGGCCAGGACGGCCGAGGTGCCGCGCGCCACGATGTCGGCGTTCGTGTGGGCGGCGATCAGCGCGCACCCGCCGCGGATCAGCCGCGCGATGACGGCGCCCTTGTAGCGATCCTCTGCAACGCTCGTGACACCGCGCAACAGCAGCGGATGGTGGACCACGAGCAGCTGCGCGCCGCCCGCCACCGCCTCGTCGACCGTGTCGAGCACGGCGTCGACGGCCAGGTGGACGCGGTCGACCGGCGCGGCCGGATCCCCCGACAGCAGACCCGGGGCATCCCAGTCCTCCGCCTCACCGAGCGGCCAGAGCGCCGTGATGGCGGCGTTCGCGTCGGCGAGGGTCGAGGTCACGGCTCCAGTCTAGGAGGGGGCAGGTCGAGGCTCGGAGCGGGGCCGGTGACCCGCGGGATCGAGCCGGTCTGCCGCGGGATCGACCCGGTGATGCGCGGGATCGAGCCCGTAGGGGTCGCCTTCAGTGAATCCATCTCCTGGCGCCGGATGGCGGGGATGGCCGTCGCGAGAGGCACGATGATGCCGAGCACGAGCGCCACGAGCACGCCGACGTCGCTCGTCGCGAGCGCACTGTCGGGTGCGATACCCAGCAGCGGCCAGAGGAAGCCCTGCCAGGTGAGCCCAGGGAACGTCGCCGAGCTGAGGCCGAGACCGACGCCGGTGAGCAGCAGGAAAGCGAGCAGGTTCACCACCCGGACACGTGGGTAGACGCCTCCGGGATGCAGCAGGTCGTTGCTGTCGAACGGGCGCGTCCGGATCATCATCTCCGCCGCGAAGATACCGGCCCAGGCCGCGACCGGGACGGCGAGCGTCGTGGCGAGATCGCGGACGATCGAATCGGCATCGGCCGCCAGGAAGACCAGTCCGGCCGCGATACCGCCCACGAGGAGCGACGCGATGAGCGCGCCCGCGAACCGCGGCATCCGGAGCCCCAGCGCCTGCAGTGCGAAGCCGCCCGAGTAGATGGTCAGCACGACACTGGAGAGCAGTCCGATCCCGGCCGCAGCGAGCAGCGGAGCCGGATACCAGAGCGGCAGCAGCCGCGCGATCGTGGGCAACGGCGATGCGGACAGGCCCGTGGCCAGGTTGGGGTCCGACGCCGCGAGCATGGCACCCCAGACGATGAGGGCGAACGGCGGCAGGGTGGCCCCCACCGTCGCCCAGAGCATCGAGGCCGCTCCCGAACTGGTCGTGCGCTGGTAGCGCGCGATATCGGAGCTGGCCTGGACCCAGGCGAGCCCGACGAAGCTGAAGACGATCACGGCGCCGCCGAGAACGAGCAACCACGGGCCGTCCCCGGTGGCGAGCGCCACATCGACATCGAGATGGGGGTAGGTCAAGAAGATGACGCCTGCGATCAGAAGCCCGCTCAGGATGCTGGCGATCAACTGCAGGCGAGCCACGAATCCGTACCCGAACAGCGCGATCACCGCCGCGATCACGAGTCCGATCCCGAGAATGACGTACGTCCACACGGCCTCGCCGAGACCGGCGTCGATTCCCGCGAACACCAGGAGCCTGGCTGCCGAGATGCCCAGGAGCCAGAGCAGCACGCCGCCCCAGAAGACGCGTACCAGCACCGCGATGATCGCGGGCAGCAGGTTTCCCAGATGGCCGAACGACGCACGCGAGACCACCATGGTGGGCTGTCCGCTCCACTTGCCGGCGAGCGTTCCCAGCCCGAGGGGCAGGAACGACAACGCCACTCCGGCGAGAGTCGCGACGATCGCCTGCCGCAGGCTCATGCCGACGGTGAAGAGCACCGCGCCGATCGCCATGCTGAGGATGGACGAGTTGGCGGCGAACCACAGCCAGAACAGCCGGCCCGCTCGGCCGGCTCGCAGATCGAGCGCGGTGGGCTCGACACCGGCGTTCTCGACGACGAAGACCGGGTGGTTCTCTGGCTTCTCGCCGACAAGCGCGGGGTCGCCCTCGCGGAGCCGCTGCGTCGCGATGGGCTGCGACGGCGGGGCGAACAGGTCGTCGTTGCCGGGCGGCGTGGCCGGAAGGGCGTCGTCGCCCAGGGCGCGGTCCACCTGGTCGACCGCATCGTCGTTTTCATCGACCGGGGGGAATCCGGGAGGCGGTGCATCGATGCGAGTCGCGTAGGCGCCGCCGAACTCGGCCGGCGAGACGGGCGGCGCGGCGAAGGGGTCGTACGGCGGGATCGGTGCGTTCGGGTCGTACGGCGGGATCGGGACCGCCTGGATGCCGACCGGGGGCGGAAGTCCTTGAACATCCTCCAGAGTGACCTCACGCTCGGCGGGAGGCAGGACATTGGGCGCCACGTACATGGCGCCGTCCGTCGGCGGAGCTATCAGGGGCGGGGCCGAGACCGGCTCGCCGGCTGCGGGCGGCTCCACGAGCGGCGGCAGGTCGAAGGTGGGCGGAGGCGCCGACTGCCAGTCCGCGGATCCGGTGTCAGTCTGCGCGGGCCCCGCGGGCGGAGGCGGTGCCTGCTCGGGCTGCTGAGTGATCGTGACGGGATCGGTAAACGGCTGGTAGGGGCTGGGGAACACGTGGCCCGCGGCGGGGTGGTCCAGCGCGGGCTCCCACGACGCCGGGAGGTCTCCGGCGGGCTGGACATCATCGACCTGATACGGCGCGGGCTGGTCGGCAGGCGGCGCGGTGGCTGGGATGTCGGGGTACGCCGGCGGGTCGGCGTCGAGAGGCGGTAGGCCTAGGTTGCGGCGGCGCAGCTCCTCTTCGAGGCGGCCGATGGCGTCGAGGGTGGATGGCCCGGACGCCTCGGCGCCGGGTTCGGTGTCCAGGTTCCATGCCGGACTCTGCCCCGGATCCGCCGGGTCGTCGTACGCGGGCGACTCGTACGCGGGACCATCGAACGACGGGAACTCCGGCGCCGCCGGGACCACGTACTCGGGCGTGGGCGGAGCAGGGGGCACA
>JBDSKH010000206.1:0-12308 GCA_039917005.1 Pseudolysinimonas sp. | reverse complement strand
GTCGAGGTCGGCGATCGTCCAGGCGACACGGAGAACCCGGTCGTGGCCGCGCATGGTGATACCGCCGCTCTCGAGCGCGCGGTCGAGGATGGCGGTCGCGCCCTTGAGAGGAACGCCGGCCGGTGTGCGCAGCCACGATCCCGGTACGTGACCGTTGAGCCGCCACGGTGTCCCGTCCAACCGTTCGGCGGCCCGGGCGCGCGCCCGGTCGATCCGCACGCGCGCCGACGCCGAGGTGGGGCCATCGCCGCGTCGAGCCATCCGCACCTGCGCGGCTGTGATCCGGCGCACGTTCAGGCGGATGTCCACGCGATCGAGGAGCGGTCCGCTCAGTCGCCCGAGATAGCGCCGCCGCGTCGACGGTGTGCAGGTGCAGTCGATCTCGCGGGAGCCGTGATTTCCGCACGGACACGGGTTCGCCGCCATCACGAGCTGGAAACGCGCGGGGAACCGCGCCGATCCGTTCGCCCGCGAGATGGTGATGACGCCTGACTCGAGAGGCTGGCGAAGCGCGTCGAGAGCGGCAGGGCTGAACTCGGGAGCCTCATCCAGAAAGAGCACGCCGTGCGCGGCACGGGCAGCCGCACCCGGGCGGATCATGCCGCTTCCACCCCCGACGATCGCGGCCGCGCTGGCGGTGTGATGCGGTGCCTCGAGCGGAGGACGTCGGACCAGTTCCGCGCCGACCGGTATTCCGACGAGCGACCGGATCGAGCTCACTTCGAGCGCGGAATCGGGGTCGAGGTCGGGCAGAAGAGACGGGAGACGGGACGCGAGCATCGTCTTGCCGGCACCGGGCGGGCCGAGCAGGTAGATGTGGTGCCCGCCCGCGGCGGCGATCTGCATGGCCTCCACGGCATCCGGATTACCGATGATGTCGGAGAGGTCGCCGCTCTCGTCGACCGGCATCGCCAATGCGACCGGGAGGATTGGGACGACCGGTTCGGGGGCGAGATCGGCCCCGTGGAAGATGGCGGCGTCGCGGAGGGAGGCGATGGGCACGACTCGCAGGCCTGGCACGAGCGCGGCCTCTGGCGCATTTCCGGTCGGGACCAGCACGGTGCCGAATCCCGCCCGTGCCGCGGCGAGCGCGGCCGGCAAGATGCCCGTGACCGGGCGCAGTCGTCCGTCGAGGCCGAGTTCACCGAGGTGCACGACCTCCGCCACCGATTCGGCGGACACTTGCGCATCGGCGGCGAACGCGGCCATCGCGATGCCGAGATCGAACCCGGCCCCGTGCTTCGGCAGGGATGCGGGCGACAGGTTGACGGTGAGCTTGCGCGAGGTCAGCGGGATGCCGGCGTTGGCCGCCGCCGCACGCACGCGGTCGCGCGCCTCGCCGAGCGCCGCATCCGGAAGGCCGATCAGCACGAACTGCGGCAGCTGTGCCGAGATGTCGGCCTCGATCTCGACGACGGCGCCGTCGAGGCCGAGCAGAGCGACGGCATGGGCGCGCCCGATGGGCATCAGAACACCCGCTCGAGATGCTCGACGGTCGCCGGCGCGTGGCGGGGCGCGACGACCGCTACCGCGTCGATGCGGATGGGCCCAGCGCCCGGGTGGTCCGCGCACCAGGCAGCTGCGAGGCGCCGCAGTCGCGCGAGCTTCGCCACAGTGATCGCCTCGAGGGGGTGCCCATAGTCGACGCTCGAGCGCGTCTTCACCTCGACGAAGACCGTCTCTTCGCGGTCGCTCAGCACCAGATCGATCTCGCCCTGCGGGCATCGCCAGTTTCGGTCGATCACCGCCATGCCGAGGGCGACCAGATGCCGCTCGGCGATGCGCTCACCCTGGATGCCGAGTCGATCCTTTGCCGCCATGGGTCGAGGATGCCGATGCGGGACCGACCGGACGGGCGACTGTCGGAAGGAGGTGGATGGGCGGCTTCACGCCGGAGTCGGAAGGAGGAGTCGAGCCCGTCGGGAACGTGCTCACCCGGAGGTAGCCGATCGCCGTCACAGCGCGCTACCTTCACTCATGCCCTTAGTCCCCCAACAGCACGTGCTCCACGTCTTCTCCCGCAGCGGGATCGCCTCGCTACAGGAAAACTTCCTGGCCGAGCTGGAGAAGTTCCCGCCCGTGAAGGTCGTCGCGTTGCAGGTCGGTAGCGACGAGACCACCTGGCTCATGGCTGTGGTCGAAGAAGTCTGATCCTGTGGTCCGACTGTCGGGGCTTCGAGACGCGTCGCCTCGGCGGCGCTCCTCAGCCAGCTACTCGTCGAGCGCGAGTTCCTTCGGCAGCTCGAGGTCCTTGTCGCCGCGCACCTCGACGTTCACGTCCTTGAAGGTCAGCACCCGCACGCTCTTGACGAACCGGTCGCTGCGGTAGACATCCCAGACCCAGACGTCGGTCATGGTGAGCTCGAAGTAGAAGTCGTGCTCGGTGTCGTGCCGCTCGAGCTGCACGTCGTTGGCGAGATAGAACCGTCGCTCGGTCTCGACCACGTACTTGAACTGCCCCACCACATCGCGGTACTCGCGGTACAGGGCCAGTTCGACCTCGCGGTCGTAGTCCTCGAACTCGTCCTCGTCCACCGGATGAGTCTAGGCCGACTGCTCGAACCCCGCCGACTCGTCGTCGTCGTCGGAGAATGCCCCGCCGAACGTCTCGCCGAAGCCTTCCATCCCGAACGCGTCGTCGAACAGTCCCGGCTGACGCAGCCAACTCCATCGATGCAGAGGGCTCGGCCCGATCCGATCGATCGCGGCATAGTGGTCCGCCGACGCGTAACCCTTGTTCGAGGTCCAGAGGTAGCCGGGGTGCACGGGGTCCGACGCGATCATGAGCCGGTCGCGATGGACCTTCGCGAGCACGGATGCCGCTGCGACAGCAGCGCAGGTGCGGTCCGCCTTCACCTTCGTCGTCACGCGCAGGCCGAGGGCGCGATCGTCCGCTCGCAGCGCGGGGGTCAGCCAATCGTGCGAGCCGTCGAGCAGCACCACCGCATCCCGAATCGCCACGCCCGAAGCCCGCAGAACCTCGATCGCCCGCGCCGCCGCGACACCGAGAGCCACGATGATGCCGACGCTCTCGACCTCCTCGTTCGAGGCGAGACCCACCGCGTTGCGGCTCCAGGCGGAGACCGCCGGATGCAGCTCCTCACGACGCGGCTCGCTCAGCAGCTTCGAGTCGCGCAAGCCCGCCGGCGCGCTGCGGGTCTCCTCGTAGACGACGCTGAGCCCGACCCCGACCGGCCCGGCGATGGCGCCGCGGCCGACCTCGTCGCATCCGATGACCAGACGCGCCCCATCGCGCAGCAGCTGACGCTCATGCCGCAACGTGGGGACGGGACTCGACATGGCTATCCGCCCTCGCCGTCGTCAACGCCCGTGAAGACGAATTCGTAGTTGTCGAGCCAGGTCCAGCGGCCGATCGGCCAGGAGATCAGGATGGCGCGGCCCACCACGTTGTCGTAGGGCACGAATCCCTCGCTGGGCGTGTTCACGTTGCAGCGCGAGTCGCACGAGTTGTATCGGTTGTCGCCCATCACCCAGAGCGAATGCTCGGGCACCGTGACCTCGAAGTCCTCCTTCGACACAGCCGACACGTTGGGCGGCAGCTGCACGTACGGCTCCTCAAGCGGCACGCCGTTGACCGTCATCTGCCCGAACTCGTTGCAGCAGGCGACCGTGTCGCCGGGCAGCCCGATGACGCGCTTGATGAGGTGGTCGTTGCTGTCGGGAGCGGTCAGGCCGACGAACGAGAGCAGCCAGTCGAAGAAGCCGACGACGGGGTTCTGAGGCGGCAGGGTGACCGGATGCAGCCAGCCGCCCGGATCCTTGAAGACGACGATGTCGCCGCGGTCGATCGGTGTCACGTCGGGCACCAGCTCGTTGACGATGATGCGGTCGTTCTTGATGAGCGTCGCCTCCATCGACTCCGACGGGATGTAGAACGAGCGGATCAGGAACGTCTTGATGAGGAAGGAGATGACGATCGCGGCCACCAGGATGATAAGCACGTCGCGCAGGAACCTGCCGATGCCGCCCTTGCCATCCTTGCCGCCCTTGCCGTTCTTGCGGGGGCGCTTGGGTGCATCACCGACGTCGGTCGCGGTCGCAGCCACGACCGGGTCGTGGTCGCGCTCATCGAGCGCCTCGTGGTTCGTCATCACACCCCTGGGTCCAGAACAGCATAAGCGCCGAGCCCCGCTCAGAGACGACGAAACCCGGCGCCGCGCGGGCACCGGGTTCCAGGTCGAGTCAGCCGACGCTACGCGTCGCGCTTCTCCTTGATCTTGGCCTTCTTGCCGCGCAGGTCGCGCAGGTAGTAGAGCTTGGCGCGGCGCACGTCGCCGCGGGTGACGATCTCGATGTGGTCGATGACCGGCGAGTGCACCGGGAAGGTGCGCTCGACGCCGACCTGGAAGCTCACCTTGCGGACCGTGAAGGTCTCGCGGACGCTGTCACCGGTGCGGCCGATGACGACACCCTGGAAGACCTGGATACGGGCGCGGGTGCCCTCGACGATGTTGACGTGAACCTTGACGGTGTCGCCGGGCTTGAAGTCCGGAACGTCGGAACGGAGGGAGGCAGCATCGACGGAGTCGAGGATGTGCATGGAGTTTTCGCTCTCTGCGACCGCCACAGGTCGAACGCTGGTTTCGTAGGTGGTTGAGACTGAAGATTGCCGACTGTGCTTATGTTCGCCCTTCGGGCGACAAGAGACCCCCCTGTGGCAGGGTCGTGCGCGGCACAATCGTTCATTCTGCCACAGGTCGCAGCCCGAGCGCGACGCGGCCAGTAGGCTCTTCCGGTGATCGAACTGCGCACCCCCGCCGAGATCGAGCAGATGCGGGCCGCCGGAGCCTTCGTGGCCCGCGTGCTCGAGGCGACGCGTGACGCTGCCGACGTCGGCGTCAACCTGCTCGAGCTGGACGCGCTGGCGCACGACATGATCCGATCCGAGGGCGCCGAGAGCTGCTACATCGACTACCACCCGTCCTTCGGCGGGTCACCGTTCGGCAAGGTCATCTGCACCTCGGTCAACGACGCCGTCCTGCACGGGCTGCCCTTCGACTACAAGCTCCGGGATGCCGACCTGCTCTCCCTCGACTTCGCCGCGGCGGTCGACGGCTGGGTCTCCGACTCGGCCCTCTCGATCGTCGTCGGCACGCCCCGGCCAGAAGACGTGACGCTGATGGATGTGACGGCGCGGGCCCTCGACGCCGGCATCGCCGCCGCGGTGGTCGGCAACAAGATCGGCGACATCTCCGCCGCTATCGGAGACGTCGCCCACGCCGCGGGTCTCACCGTGAACACCGACTTCGGCGGCCACGGTGTCGGGCGCGTCATGCATGGCGACCCCCACATCCCGAACGACGGGCGCCGCAAGCGCGGCCTGCCCTTGCGCGCGGGACTGGTGTTCGCGATCGAGCCGTGGTTCATGCTCGGCACCGACGAGATCTACACCGACCCCGACGGCTGGACGCTGCGGTCGAGCGACAGGTCCCGTGGGGCGCACTTCGAGCACACCATCGCCGTGACCGACGACGGGCCGATCGTGCTCAGCGCGCGGAGGAGCTAGGCGCCCGCAACCTCAGCAGCGGGCGCGGGGGTCTGCACGATCGCCGGCTTCCTCTTGACGATCCCCAGGATCAGGATGGTCAGCGCTACCGGTCCGATCACGAGCCACGGCGGCAGGAACCACTCGAGCCAGTGGCCGAAGCTGGATCCCAAGGCGACGTTGGCGCCGTAGTTCACCTGGTCGGATATGGATGCTGCCACCAGCAGGATGACGACCAGCAGCTCGATGCCGAGCATGACGTGCTCGGAAACGGCGAGACGATCACGCCGCCGGAAGTGGAACGCTCCGTTGATGCCCAGCGAGATCGCCAGGCCCGGTGCGAAGAACAGCGAGCTGATCGTCGGGCCGAGGGCGATGAGGTTGCCGTTGAGGAGAACGAAGGTGGCGAACCACGCGACCAGGAGGGCGCCGAGCACCCATTCGACGACGGCGACGGTGCGACCGCTCATTCGGATGCCTCCGGGGTGGTGGAAGCCGGCACCTGAGCGGGCGGCGTCTTCGAGGCATTGCTGACGGTGCGCACGAATGCGACGACCGCGATGGCGACCGCCACGACGATCAGCGCCGGCCAGGTGGCGAACGCGAAGCCGAGTGTGTTGCCCGCCGGGTCCTCATAGAAGTGGAAGACGAGCAGCGCCGCGATGAGCACACCCTCGACGATGAGCAGCACCTTCTCGGCCAGGTTGAGGCCGATCGCCCGGTGGGTCCGCATGATCAGGGCGTTCACTACCAGGGAGACCACCGCGCCGGGGAAGACCGCGAACGACTGGATCGCCCCCGCGAAGCTGAAGGTGAGCTCGGGGAAGTCGAAAAGAGCCGTGCCGAAGATGCCGAGCAGGCTGATCGCCAGAAGCACGGCGGCGAGGGCGAGCTGGGCGATGATCCAGGGGTTACGCATCGGTCTCCTTCGGGTCGAGCAGCTCGGGACGTACGCGGCGGGTGCGTTCGAGCTGCTGCTCGTGGCGCCAGGTGGCGATTGCCGCGTGGTTGCCTCCGAGGAGCACGGCCGGGGTCTGGAGGCCGCGCCAGACGGCGGGCTTCGTGTAGCTGGGGTACTCGAGCAGGCCGTCTTCGTGGCTCTCCTCGACGAGGCTGTCGGGATTGCCGACCACGCCGGGCACGAGTCGCCCGGCCGCCTCGATCATCGCCATCGCGGCGACCTCTCCCCCGTTGAGCACGTAGTCGCCGAGGCTGAGCTCGAGCACCTCGACGCCGGAGCGCGCAGCCGTGTGCTCGATCACCCGCTGGTCGATGCCTTCGTAGCGGCCGCAGCAGAACACGAGGTGATCGCGGATGCTGAGCGCGCGGGCGTCGGCCTGCGTGAAGAGGGCTCCGGCTGGGGTGGGGAAGACGATGGTCGCGGCCGCCTGCTCGTCTGCGGCGGCGAGCACGGCATCCAGAGCCTCGGCCCACGGCTCGGGCTTCATCACCATGCCGGCGCCGCCCCCGGCCGGGGTGTCGTCGACGGTTCGGTGACGGTCATGAGTGAAATCACGAAGGTCGTGCACCTGGATGTCGAGGACGCCGGTCTGCCTCGCACGGCCCAGCAGCGACACGTCGAGCACGGAGAAGAACTCCGGGAAGATCGTGACGATGTCGACGCGCACGGTGCTCAGCGTATCGGCGCGGTCGATCGACTCAACGACGGTGGAGGCGTACATCCGATGTCACAGTGACTTTGGTCGTACGCTTCCACCGGTTTTGAACGCCCATGGCCGAGCAGCGATGTCCACAGATGGCCGGGACGCCAGGTCACGAGGTGACGAGCTCGGGAATCGTGTCCGGATGGATCGATCCGGAATCGCCACACGCCAGCAACTTCGCCAGGCGGGCCTATCGGCCGGAGACATCGATAGGGCACTGTCGACGGGCGCTCTCGTGCGCCTGCGAAGAGGGTGGTACGGCACTCCGCATGCTCACCATCAGGTAGCTCGAGCGGTAGGGGTCGGCGGTTCGCTCAGCTGCGCTTCTGCCCTCGTCGTGCACGGAATCTGGATGCGGCACGTTCCGCAACTGCACGTTGCGTTTTCCAGCGCCGCACATCGGACCACACCCGGAAAGGTCACGGCTCACTGGAGGGTCGATGCTGGCGCCGATGGGCCCCTTGAGAGTCCGCTCACATCCTTTCGCCGGCTTTCAGGGTGCGGATCGCAGATGGATGTCGTCATCGCTGCGGACTCGCTCCTCAACCTCCGGCTTGTCACGCAAGGCGAGATCGACTCCGTCCTGCGCGGTTCGGCGCGTGGCCTGCGGATTCTCGGGCGGATCGATGGAAGCGCGGAATCGGGAACCGAGACACTGGTCCGTCTCCGGCTTCGCACCCGCGGCATTGCTCACCGCTCGCAGGTCTCGATCGCAGGAGTCGGCCGCGTGGACTTCGTCGTCGGAGATCGCTTGGTCATCGAGGTGGACGGACGCGCGTGGCACGACGAGGAATCGCAATTCGAGAACGATCGAGCCCGTGACGCGCGCCTCGTATCAATGGGATTCGTCGTCATGCGGTTCTCGTACCGTCGTGTCATGCACGACTTGGGAGAAATCGAGCGGGAGATCCTCGCCATCGTGCGCGCCGGCGAGCACCTTCGACGGCCGAGACACGACCGAGTTGCCCGCAACTACGGCTGAGCAGTACCGCCATCCCCACTATCGCGATGGATGTACGCGTCCACCGTGGTTAGGCCTCGGGATCCTTGGCGGCCGGGATCTCGGGTGCCGGGTCTTCGGGCAGGTCCTCGAAGAGGCCGGGGGGCGGGGTCAGCGTGACGGTTCCGGCGGTGACATCGACGTTCGGCACGATCGCGGCCACGAACGGGACCAGCACCTCGCGGTCACTGGTCGCGATGGCCAGCAGATCCTGGGCCGGGAAATGCTCGACGCGGGCGACACGGCCCACCTCGACTCCATCGCGCATGGCGCGCAGGCCGACCAGCTGGTGGTCGTACCAGGCGTCCGGCTCTTCCGGCACCTCGGTCTCGTCGTGATCGACCCAGAGGATCGCCTTCACGAGCGCCTCGGCCTCGGAGCGGTCGCCGACTCCGGCGAAGAACCCGACGGCGGTTCCGTTGTACCAGCGCAGCTCGGTCAGCTCGAGGGTCTTGCCATGCCACGGGGATGAGGTGGGCACCTGCAGCGTGAAGGTCGCGCCGGGAGTGAACCGGCGGTCAGGGTCGTCGGTGTACAGCTCGATCTTGAGGGCGCCCTTGAGACCGTGTGCCTTCACCAGCCGGCCGACGCGCAACTGCGTCGTGCCGGGGCGAGGCGAGGACGCCTTGCCGGAGGGGGCGGATTCCGCGTTCACGCCTCGTCGGTGTCGACGACGTCGACGCGTACGCGGCGTCCGTCAGCGAGGGCGTTGATGAGGGTGCGCAGTGCCTTCGCGGTGCGACCGGAACGACCGATCACGCGGCCGAGATCCTCGGGGTGCACACGCACCTCGAGGACCTCGCCACGCGATGAGGTCGACGAATCCACCTTCACATCGTCAGGGTGATCGACGATCCCCTTGACGAGGTGCTCGAGGGCGGATGCGAGCATGACTAGGCCTTGTCGTCGGCGGGCGCTTCGGCGTCCGCGTCGGTCGCAACGGCCTCGTCGACCGCGGCCTCAGCCTCGGTGACGGTCTCGGCCGGAGTCTCGGCGGCAGGGGCTTCGGCGGCGGCGTGTTCGGCGGGTGCTTCGGCAGCAGCGTCGGGCTCGGCAGGTGCCTCGGCAGCAGCCTCGGGCTCGGCAGGTGCCTCGGCAGCAGCCTCGGGCGCCTCGACGGCAGCCTGGTCGTCACCGGTCGCGGCAGCGGCATCTTCGTCGGCGGGAGCGGCAGCAACCTCGGTCTCGACCTTGGCCGGCTTCTTCTCGGCTTTGGGCTTCAGAACGGGCTTCTTCTTCTCGTCGACGACGAACAGCTCGGGCTCCGCCTTGGTGCGGATGGTGCTCTTGGCACCCTTCTCGCCCTTGAAGATGCCCCAGTCGCCACTGAGCTTCAGCAGCGCGGTGACCTGCTCGGTCGGCTGGGCGCCGACGCCGAGCCAGTACTGCGCACGAGCCGAGTCGACCTCGATGAACGAGGGCTCTTCGGTCGGGTGGTACTTGCCGATCTCTTCGATCACGCGGCCGTCACGCTTGGTGCGCGAGTCGGCGACGACGATGCGGTAGTACGGGGCACGGATCTTGCCGAGCCGCTTGAGGCGGATCTTGACAGACACAATTCTCCTGGATCTCGACAGGCTCGTTCATGGAGCCTGCGTTTGTGTATTAGGTCGAACTGCAAACCGTGCGCGTGGGGGCACACTCGGCAGAAAGCTCTGAAGGGGGATCGCACGTGCCAGATAGAGGGTCGGGCGGCGGCGTTCCAACGCACTATTCTGGCAGATTTTCCGGAGCCGCGGGGACGGGCGGCCTGCGACGGCTCAGCGCGACGCCCGTGAGGCAGATCACACCGCCGATGATGGCCAGCAGAGCGGGTACCTCGGCGAAGAAGATCCAGCCCATCAGAATCGCCAGCGGGGGCACGACGTACGTGGTGACGCCGAGCTGGCTGGCCGGCATCCGGCCGAGTGCGTATCCCCAGGTCGTGAACGCCAGTGCGGTCGGCACGACTCCGAGGTACAGGATGCCGATCCAGGCGCCGGTGGGCGCGGTCGCCAGGGACTCGAACAGCTGGCCGGCGAACGGCAGGCAAGCGATCATGCCGATGACGGCACCGATGAGGGTGACCTGGCTGGCCGGGAGTCGCCCCGCCATGGGCTTCTGGGCGAGCACCCCGATCGCGTAGGTGAGTGCGGCGGCGAGGCACCAGAGCACGCCGATCGGATCGATCGGACGGCCGTCACCCGAGAGGAAGCTGGTGCCGAGCCCGATCAGCAGGACGCCGAGGAAGGCGACCCCTGCGCCGATCGCCAGCCACCGCGGGATGCCTTCGCGCAGGAAGAGGCCGGCGCCCAGCGCGATCAGGATCGGACCGATGTTGACGATCATGGCCGTGGTGCCGGCGTCGAGCGTGTGCTCGGCGAGGTTGAGGGCCACGTTGTAGGCGCCGAACCAGCCGACTCCGTAGACGACCAGCCGTATCCAGTCGCTGCGTTCGGGCCAGACCCAGCGACGCTGCACCAGCACCAGGATGCTGAGGGCGACGACGCCGACCATCAGGCGACCGAGGGCCAGGGCTCCGCCGCCGACGTGCGGAGCGACACCGCGGATGACCACGAACGCGCTTGCCCAGGCCAGCACCGTGAAGGCGATCGCCGCCAGCAGGATGACGCGCTGGCGCGTAGCAGACGGTGCCGGTGGTGCGACGGTGGTGCTCACGTCTTCACGCTAGGGCGGACCGCTGACGCCCCCCAGTGCCACGGACGACAAGGTGGCACGACTTGCTGCCACCCTGCGCCGTGCGAGCTCAGCGCTTCGAATCGCGCCATTCGAGGAGCCGCTTGACGGGCTCGTAGTCGAAGTCGGGCCCGCCGATGGATGCCTGCACGAGTCGCACGCCCAGGTCGTAGTGCTGCTCGAGCACCGAGATGCGATCGGAGCCGAGGCCGCGCACGCTGATGCCTGTCGAGAGCTCGATCTCCGCGGGGTCGCGCCCGACCTCGGCGCACCAGGTCTGCAGCACGCCGATCTTGTGGGCGAGCGTCTCGGGGTCGGCGAACGAGTGCCAGATGTCGGCGTGCTCGGCCACGATCTTGAGCGTCTTGCGCTCACCCCCGCCGCCGATCAGGATCGGGATGTCGCGGGTCGGCGCAGGGTTCAGAGCGGCCCAGCGCGCCCGGATGCGCGGCAGGTCCTCCGCGAGCGCGTCGAGCCGCGATCCGGCGGTGCCGAACTCGTAACCGTATTCGTCGTAATCGCGAACCGCCCAGCCGGAACCGGTGCCGAAGATGAAGCGGCCCACCCCATCCCGAGCACTGATGTGGTCGACCGTTCGCGCCATGTCGGCCTGCAGGTCGGGGTTGCGGTAGCTGTTGCAGTTGACCAGGGGGCCGAACTCGACGCGGGATGTCTGCTCGGCCATGGCGGCGAGCATCGTCCACGCCTCGTAGTGGCGACCGTCGCGATCGCCCGAGAGCGGGAAGAAGTGATCCCAGTTGAAGATGATGTCGACGCCCATGTCTTCGAGGCGCGCGACGCAATCGCGCATCTCGGCGTAGCTCGCGTGCTGGGGCGCGATCTGCACGCCGACGCGCACGGGACGATCTGGGGACATGTCCTCAGACTAGGCGGGGAGCCGGAGTCAGCGTCGGCGGACGATCACGACGATCGTGATGATGATGCCGATCGCGAGGAGGACGAGTAACCACCAGACCCACGTGAAGTCGAGGGGCTGGGCATCGATCGGCCTCGGCGTCTCCGAGGGCGAGGGACTCGACGACGGGCTCGACGATGGCGACGGGCTGGATGTCGGGGTCGCGCTCGGCGTCGGCGTGGGTGTCGGCGTCGGCACGGCAAAGCTGCCGAATGACGTCGCCTTCGGCTTGCGTGGCACCGCGGGAGTTCCGCCCCCGCCCGACGAGGGAGCGGCGAACGTCAGCTCGACGTCGGTTCCCTCGAAGTACCCGTCGCCCGGCGACGATTTCGTGTATCCCCCCAAGAGCGCCTTCTTGCCGCTGTCTTCAAGAGTCAGAGGGCCGCACCCGCACCCGACGTCGTTCGCGGAGAGCATGGCGACATCCACCCCGCCGATCTGGAATCGAAGGCGATAGGCGCCGTCGGACGTGGCGAAGAGGTCGACGTAACCATCGGCGTCGGTGATCGCGTCGTCCACAACCGTCCAGGCCAGCGGAGGCCCTTC
>JBDSKH010000205.1:0-17601 GCA_039917005.1 Pseudolysinimonas sp. | reverse complement strand
TGTCGAGTTCCGGCGACCGGCTGCCGTCGAACCGGTATACGAGATCGCATCCGGGGTGCATCCAGAGCGAGCCACGCCCCCCGCCGGTGTCGACCTTCTCGTTCCACGAGAGCAGGAATGGCTCTCCGCGCCGCAGCTTCCCGGTGATGACCACCTTGAGATGCGCCAAGACGCGGTCATCCATCGTGACGCTTGTTCGGGCGGCGCCGTAGTAGAGAGTGCCCATCGCTCGCTCGGGGTCTCGACCCTGCAGGGAAAGCCGCGCACGCGAGCGGGACCTCGCCGCGCGAGCAGGGTCTGGGATCGCGGACGAGAGAGCGGCTTGCACCCCTCGGCAGCATGATATTCCCGTACGGGTCTAGATGACGATCCCCCGGCTGTCAACGCCCTGCCGCGGAGACCGGGTGAGAGAGACACTGGACGACATGATGCGTGTTCACTACAGCGGCGGGAGCTTTCTCGCCGCCACGGATGTCGCGACCACGGTCCTGGACTACTCGGCGGCCCTGGCGAATGCCGAGCGCGCCCAGTTGGTGGGAGTGCCCGCCATCGATGTCGATGGCAACCCCGAGGTCATCCAGGTGCTGCTCGGGCCGGCCAGCCAGCTGTATGCCGAACCGGTTCCACATTCCGGTGAGACGGATGAGCTCGAGTTCGTCCAGCGCACCCGTTCTGCAATGGAGCTACTGGAGCAGATGGCGGACTGACGGTCAGGCCATCGGGTCGAGCAGGAGGGTCGCCCCGTCGAGTTCGACGCCACGGCTGGTGCTGGACTTCTTGCTCATTTCCTCGAGCAGCTCGGAATCGAGCTGTGGGAGCGCGTGGTTGTCGAACTTGTAATGGAGATCGGCGAACGGATGGATCCACACCGAGCTGCGCCCATCCCCCTCCTCCTGCGAGTCGATCCACGAGACGAGGAATCCCTCGTTGCGGCGCTGCTTGGTGGTGATGAGAGCACGAAGGTGGGCGAGCATGGCGTCATCGACGCGGATCGAGACGCGCGCACTCCCGTAGAAGAGCGTTCCCATGATGTCTCCCAGCAAGGACGGTATCCGGGTCCTCGACCCCAGGCTACTCCTGTCGGATTGCGAGGATTCAGGCATCCGGAAGCGCCGCATCCCGGCGAAGGCGAGGCCCGCGACGGCGACACGCATTGCCCGCATCACCGTCGTGCTTACCATCAGCCGAGCCGCTTTCCGCTCTGGCCGAGTACCCGGAACCAGCGGTAGCCGTATCCGTCCATGGGAACGGATGCCGCGCCGCCCTTCCCGATGTCGACCACGAGGTCGTCGACGAGCAGGTCGATCAGCTGGAACCCCTCGTCTGTGCCGGGCACCGAGAACGCGACGGTGGCGGGCGCGTCACCGAAGTTGTGCAGCGCGACCATGCGACCCTCTGCGCCGGCCATCGAGTGCACGAGCACCGACTTCGCAGGCTGCCGGATCAGTTCGAACGCACCCCATCCCATCTCTGCCGAGGCGCGGTACCGGGAGATGAGGGTGCGCATGAACCGCAGCAGCGAGGTCGAGTCGTGCCGTTGATCGGACGCGTTGACGTGCTCAGGGGAATAACCGTCTCCGACGACGCGGCGCACGAGCTTGCGCTTCGGCGCCGCCGAGAACCCGCCGTTCTCGCCGCTCGTCCACTGCATCGGCGTGCGCACCGCGAGACGGCTTCCGGCATCCAGGTCCTCGCCCATTCCGAGTTCCTCGCCGTAGAAGATCACCGGCGTTCCGGGGAGGGAGAACATGAGGCTGTAGGCCAGGCGGATGCGACGCGGATCGCCGCCGAGCATCGTCGGCAGCCGGCGGATGATCCCGCGGTCGTACACCTGCATCCGCGACTCGGGGCCGAAGGCGTCGAATACCTCCTGTCGCTCCTCCTTCGTGAGCTTGTCGAGGGTGAGCTCGTCGTGGTTGCGCAGGAAGTTCGCCCATTGCGACTCGACGGCGATCGGGGGCCGGGACTTCAGCGCCTCGATGAGCGGGGCGGGATCCTCGCGGGCGAGCGAGAGGTACATGTTCTGCATGGTGATGAAGTCGAACTGCATCGTGAGGCCGTCGCCGTCGGGGCCGCCGAAGTAATCGACCTGGTCGGGGCGCGGCAGGTTGGCCTCGCCCAGCATCATGGCGTCGCCGGATCGCCGGCCGAGGAACGCGCGCAGCGACTTGAGGAAGTCGAGCGGGTGAGGCAGCGCGTCCTCGGGCTTCTCGACCCCGGTCTCGTCCATGAGGAACGGCACCGCGTCGACCCGGAACCCCGAAACCCCGAGCTGGAGCCAGAACCCCATGATCTTGGCCATCTCATCGCGCACCCGGGGATTGGTGACATTAAGGTCGGGCTGGAAACGATAGAAGTGGTGGAGGTAGTACTGACCGGACTTCTTGTCGAGCTCCCACACGCTGTCCTCCGCGTCGGGGAAGACCGGCTCCTCCTTCTTGCGGGGCGGCCGGTCGCGCCACACGTAGTAGTCGCGGAACGGGTTGTCGCGGCCCTTGCGTGCCTCGACGAACCAGGGGTGCGTGTCCGACGTGTGGTTGACCACCAGGTCGATGATCACCCGGATGCCGCGGTCCTTCGCCATGCGGACCATCTCGACGAAGTCGCCGAAGCCGCCGAGGCGCGAGTCGATGCCGTAGAAGTCGGCGATGTCGTATCCGTCGTCCTTGTTCGGGGTGGGGTAGAAGGGCATCAGCCACAGGCAGGTGATGCCGAGCTCGTGCAGGTAGTCCATGCGGTGGGCGAGGCCCTCGAAGTCGCCGACGCCGTCGTCGTTCCAGTCGAGGAACGTCTCGACATCAAGGCAGTAGATGACGGCGGTCTTCCACCACAGATCGCTGGTGTCGGTGATGCGCATCATTCGACGCTAGGCGGGCGTCCCGGCAGGGCTCCAGGCCTCCCAGCCGATGCCCGGGCGGTATCCAGGATCGCGACGGATGCCCAGAGCTGCCCCGAGGACTACCGTGTCGGGCATGGGCATCTTCGAGCGCCTTCATGCGCCCTCGTTCGACGGGGCGGTCGGTTGGCTGAACAGCGAGCCTCTCGGTCTGGCCGATCTCGAGGGCAAGGTCGTACTGGCGAATTTCTGGACGCTGACCTGCATCAACTGGTTGCGGCAGGAGCCGTACGTGCGCGCCTGGTCCCAGGCGTATCGCGATGACGGGCTCGTGGTCGTGGGCGTCCATACGCCCGAGTTCTCGTTCGAGCGCGACGCCGACCGCATCCGGCGCGCCACGACGCAGTATGCGATCGACTACCCGGTCGCGATCGACAGCGCCTTCGGCGTGTGGGAGGCGTTCGGCAACCACTACTGGCCGGCGCTCTACTTCATCGATCGCGATGGCCGCGTGCGCGACGAGCATTTCGGCGAAGGGCGCTACCAGCAGTCGGAGCGCGTGCTGCAGATGATGCTCGGCATCGACAGGCCGCTGCTGGATGTCCGCGGCACCGGAGTCGAGGCGGAGGCCGACTGGGAGAGCCTCCGCACCCCCGAGACGTACCTGGGCTATCAGCGGGGTGAGCGTTTCGCGACACCGGACGCAGCCGCCTATGACAAGACGCACGGATACCGGCACCCCGACCGGTTCATCCTCAACCACTGGGCGCTCGCCGGCGAATGGACCGTCGGCCCCGAGAACGTCCGGGTCGATGCGGCGGGCGGGAGCATCGCGTTCCGGTTCCACGCGCGCGACGCGCATTTCGTGATGTCCTCGGGCGACCACGACCCGATCCCGTTCACCGTGACGCTCGACAGCGAGGCGCCGGGCGAGTCGCACGGGGGCGACATCGACGCCGACGGAGCCCCGGCACCGCGACCTGTCACTTCGGCGCGGCGGCCTTCCCACCGAGCCGGTAGAAGAAAAACGGGATCGCCGACAGCAGCGTGCTCACCGCCGGGATGAGAGTGATACCGACCCAGACCGTGTCCTGCATGAACGGTGTGACCTCGATCCCGTCCTCGTAGCCGGCGATCACGACCACGATGCCGAAGGTCGCGATGGCGAGGGCGCTCATGATCTTCGCGGTGAAGGTCAGGGTCGCGAACGAGATGCCGTCGTTGCGGACCCCGGTGCGCTCCTCGGCGGCGTCCACAGCATCCGCGATCATGCTCGGCTGGAGAACGTTGAAGACGCCGATCGCGGCTCCGGTGAGGAACAGGAACGCGATGACGCTGACGATGTTCTGGTAGCCGAACAGGTACATGGCCACCGAGATGACGGTGCCGCCGATCCCGCACGCGATCGCCAGAGTACGCGGGCGCCAGATCCGCAGCAGCACCGGGGTCACGAACGACGCGATGACGAGCCCGAGGATGATCCCGGCACCGAGCAGCGTGAACAGCCCTTCGTCGTCATAGGCGATCACGGCGAACACGGCGCCGCCGGCCTGCACGATGAACCGCCCGAAACCGAGCACCGAGCCGAGCAGCACGAGCAGCAGCGGGCCGTTGCGGAAGAGTGCTCCGAACAACTCCCGGAAGCTGAGCCGCTTCTTCGCGGCGATGCTCTCGCGCTCGCGGACGAAGAAGAAGGCGAGCAGGTAGAGGCCCATGCCGACGGCCGTGACGAGCAGGATGGCCCGGGTCCAGCCCGCGCCGGTCGTCTCGGGGGCGAACGATAGGACGTGGGCCAGGGGCGTCAGCCCGAGTGTCGCCGCTCCAAGCGAGATGGCGCCGAACGCTCGCACGAGGCCCACGACGCGGTTGCGCCGCGCGGGGTCGGCGAACGCCGAGCCGATGAGACCCCAGAGGGGGACGTCGCAGAAGGTGTACGCGAATCCCCAGGTGACGTAGATGATGCCGAAGTAGACGAGCTGCTCGGTGTCGTTAAGGTCGGGAACCGCGAACAGCATCGTCGTGAGGATCGCGACCGGCACCGCCGAGAAGAGCACGAACGGCCGCAGCTTGCCCCAGCGCGTGCGGGTCATGTCGATGAGGCTCCCGACGATCGGGTCGCCGATCGCATCGATGAGGCGGGTCGCGGTGATCACGGCGGTTGCGATCGCGATCTGCGCGGGCCCGAAGTGCGCGTACTGCAGCAGGTAGAGCACCACGAACGTCGTCACGACCGTGTAGATGATGTTCTGCCCGGCGCCGGCGGCCACGATCGCGGTCATCTGCGTGCGGGGCGACGGGATGCGTCGGCCGGCCTTGGGAGCGACGGTGTCGGTCATGATGCCTCCAGGTGGATCGTCTTGATCTCGAACGGCGTGAACTCGAGGTGATCGAGGTCGGCGGACGCCATGGGTCGTTCGAGCAAATCCGTCTCCGTCGCGCGCATGTGCTTAAGGGTGGTTCGGAGCGCCGTGGTCGCCGGGTGGCCGAGCGACTCGTAGAGCCGCAGCACCGCACCCTTGCCGTTCTCCGCCGGCTTGATGGTCTCGACGATCACCGCAGGATTCGTCGTCGATGCCACGCTCGAGATCCCTACCCCGTCTGTCATCAGCAGGGGGTTGTTAAACCGGTACCCCTCGCGAATCACCTTCGCCAGGTCTCCGGTCGCGAAAGGTACGAAAGCGTACGTGAACGTCTGTGTCCCGCGGTCTGCCGTCGGGTCGGGGTAGGTGGGAGCACGCAGCAAGTTCAGCGAGATGAGCCCGTTCTTGGCGCGGTGTCCGTACTTGCAGTCATTCAGCAGGGCGAAGCCGCCCGGCTCGTTCTCGGTGGCGATCCACTTGTGCGCGGCGACCTCGAACTGCGCAGCCTCGACCAGGGTGTCTTCGGTCATGACGCGCTCGATGTTCCCGAACTGGATCTCGCAGCGGACGGTCTGCCCGACGTGCGCCGGACGGAATTCAGCGCGCAGCATCCGGTGCCTCGTGTGCCACTCCACGATGTTCTCGAAACGCACGACGTCGCTGCCGGCCTCCAGGATGACCCGCTGCTCGATCGAGACCCGTCGTGAGCGATAGGCCTGACGGCGCACCATCGTAGGGCCGTCGTAGAAGGTTCCGAGGTGTCGCATCGGCAGCGTGCGCGGGGTGCGCAGCAGGTACCTCTGGTCGATGTCCCACGCGTTGAACGGCCAGACGTACGGGTCGCGATGGAGCACCATCCGCGACAGTCCGCCGGCCGAGTGCTCGACGCCGGCCGCGTCCACGCACGAGACGATCTCGCCGCTGGCCCCGAAACGCAGGGTCAGGATGCCGTTCGACATCCCGCTGTCATCGAAGGTGAGAGCCGGGTCGTCCGGCGCCGGCTCGAGTTTCGCGCTCGCGTATGGTTCGGCCGTCGCGTGGAACCAGCCCTCGCCCCCGACTTCGATCAACTCGTCGCGCGGGAACCCGGTCAAATTGAGGGCACCCGGGCCGGGTGTCGTTGACTTTGGCAGTCGGGCGATCAGCGCTTCTGCGTAGCCATCGAGGTCGATCTCGATACGGTCGAGGCTGTCGCGGGCCTCCCGAGCGACCCGCTCGATCGTCGAGCCAGGCAGGATGTCATGGAACTGCCCCAGAAGAACGTCGCGCCAGTGGGGCTCAAGGCTTGCGCGGCTGTCCTCGCCCGTCATCGCGGCGAGCACCTCGGCATTGTGCAGCTTGCGCTCGGCGAGCCTGTTCCCCTTCTTGATCTTCGCCTGTGTCGTATAGGTTCCCTGGTGCGTTTCGAGGTACAGCTCACCGGAGTGCGTGTGCAGCCCCGACAGGTCATGCTTTTCGAGATTCCGGAAGAAGTCGCCGGCTGTGGAGTACTCGACCCGGGGAAGCCCCCGCAGGTTCTTCTCTCGCTCGGTCACCTCGAGGTGGATCTCGCCCGGACCACCGCCCCCGTCTCCCGATCCGAAGATCAGGAGCGCCGTATTCAGCGCCTTCTCGGGGTACTTCGCCAGTCCACTCAGCAGGTTGTCGGCGGCACCCCGCGAGTTGTAGTCGCCCTCCGGCGCCATGTGGACTAGCACAGGGGTGCCGTCGATCCCCTTCCAGGTGAATGTGCGATACGGAAAGACGGTCACCTTGTTCCAGGAGAGCTTGATGGTCATGAACCAGTCCATGCCGCTCTTGCGCAGAATCTGCGGCAGGTTGCCGTTGTACCCGAAGGTGTCGGGCAGCCAGCACAGTCGCAGGTCGTCGTCCCCCAGCCCGAACTCCTCCTGCAGGAAGCGCCGGCCGACCATCACCTGCCGCACCAGCGACTCCCCGCCGGGCAGGTTGGTGTCGGTCTCGACCCAGAAGCTGCCCTGGAGCTCGATCCGCCCCTCGGCGACAGCCTTCTTGATGCGTTCGTAGATCACCGGCTGCAGTTGCTTCACCCAGTAGAGCTGCTGGGGCTGGCTGGTGCCGTAGATGTAGCCGGGATGCAGTCGGGTCATCTTGAGCGCGCGCATGTACGTACGTGCGGCCTTGCGTTTCGTCTCTCGCAGCGGCCAGAGCCATGCCATGTCCAGGTGCCCGTGGCCGATGGCGCTGTAGGTGAAATCGCTCTCGGAGGGCGAGGCGAGCGTCGGGGCCAGCGCAGCCCGCGCCCCCGGGATGTCGCCGGCGCGGAAACGAGCCCACGCCGCATCCAGCGCCACCCGCAGGTCGGCGGTGAGCGCGGCATCCTGGGTCGATCCCATAAGCACGGCCAGGGTGAGGTAGTCGTAGTACAGGCCATAGGCCTCGTCGTTGCGCGTGACGACGTACGCTCCCTGATACCGGGCGCGCCCGATCTGATACAGGATGAACCCGTTGTAGGTGACGTCGGCGAACAGGTCGACCGTGCCGTCATCCGATGTGCCGCCGCGCACGGCATGGAACCCGTTGCCGGCGTGCGGAAGATCGCCTTGCTGGAATGCCGCGCTGACCGAGTCGATCAACGCTCCATCGGGGGCGTACATGAGACCCTCGCCGCCGCCGATGCCGATCATCACGTATGGGTTCTGGATGCCGTCGGGGACCCGACCGCGGATGTGCAGCCACGCGCAGTCGAATACCTTGCCCCACATCGTGTGGGGCCTGATCCTGCGGAATCCTGTCGGGTCGATGTCGTGGAACGGTGTCGGTTCCGGCGATCGCAGTATCTCGGCGTCCAGCTTCGCGACCCGGGTGTAGATGTGCGTGCGCATGCGGCGCAAGCGCAGGTACTCGCGCGGCTGCTTCACCCGGAAGCCGAAGAGGAAGGTGGGGAGCCCCATCAGTGCCCGGAGCTCCCTGAGGAGCGCCCGCCGTTGGCGGACGCGTCTCGAAGGGCGCCGGCGAAGAAGTCGAGCGTCGCGGCGACCCCGGCGAGCGATGGTCCGCGACCGAGGTGCCCGTGCACCATCCCGCGGGCGACCTCGAGGTGCGCGGGGATCCCCGCGTCGACCAGTTGCGTCGCGAAGAGCTCGCCCGAGGGGCGCAGATCGTCGTACTCGCTCGGTGCGATCCAGGCCTCGGGCAGCCCATCGACCGGGAAGTTGCCCGGCACGACCTCGGCGGGCAAGTCGGTGACCCGGCCGAGATAGTTGTGCACGATCCCCAGCTGATACTGCTCGGGGAACCGCAGCATGGGCGGCACCTGCTCGAGTTCAGCAAGCACCCCGGGGTCGGCCGGCGGCGTCGGGAAGTGCTCGAGCGGGTAGGCGAGCAGCATGCCTCTGGGCACCGGCTCGCCGGCCTCGCGGAGCCGCACGGCCGCGCCGGTCGCGAGGTTGGCGCCGACGCTCGCCCCGCCGATGAAGAGTGCGGCGGGGTCGATGCCGAACTGCCCGGTGTTTCCGACGACAAAGCGCCAGGCGGCCATGACGTCGTCGAGCGGCGCGGGATAGCGGATGCCGTCGAGCGCCAGGCGGTAGCCGACCGACACGACGACGGCCCCGGCTCGTGCAGCGAGCTCGTAGCCGGGGATCATCGACTCGGTGTCGTCGATCGTTCCCATCACGAATCCGCCCCCATGCATCCAGAGCAGTCCGGGCGCCGGCTCGGCGCCGGGCGTGACCGGTCGGAAGACGCGGATCGGAATCGAGCCCGCCAGGCCGTCGACCGACTGGTCCTCGGTGACGATCCCCGCGGGAGGCGTCCACGGCTCCGGGTCCTCGAGGTATCGCATGAGGGGCTCGCCGTACCGCGGGTCGGCGAGGGCGGCGTCGAACGAGGGGATGTCCCGGATCAGCTCGAACCTCTCGGCGAGCCACGGATCGATCGGCAACGTCGCCTCCTTCGGTACGGCTCAGTCTGGCACCGAGTTGTTCGGAGCAGCGCGGGATCGCGGCAGCCGTCCTCGACCCTGACATTCGGGGGAGCTGCGTCGTCGGAGAGGTACCCGACGAATACGAGGAGAGTGTTTCCCATGACGACGGCAGCCGATCGTCGACCGCAACTGACCGAAGGCTGGGCCGAGCGGCTGGGCCGCGCACGGGCGGGCACCCTGCTCGCGGAGGCGCGCACCCGCGTCGCCGCCGACCCCTGGGCGGTGCTTCTCGCGCAGATCGTGATCTCGAGCTTCGTGGTGGTCACCCTGACCGGGCTCTTCCTGATGTTCTTCTACGTGCCGTCCACGGCGCCGGCCACGTACCACGGCTCGTATCAGCCCTTGAACGGCGTTGAGATGTCGGTCGCGTTGCAGTCGACCCTCGATCTCTCGTTCGACGTGCGCGGCGGACTGCTCGTACGGCAGCTGCACAACTGGGGCTCGTCGCTCATGCTGGCGGCCGTGCTGCTGCTCATCGCCCGCATCTTCTTCACGGGCGCGTTCCGCAGCCCGCGGCGCCTGAGCTGGCTGGTGGTCTTCGCCGTGCTGGTTGTGGCGATGGCGGCCGGGTTCACCGGCATGGCCCTCCCTGACGACATGCTCTCCGGCACGAGTCTCGCGATCCTGCACGGCGTGCTGCAGTCGATCCCCGTCGTCGGTTCCTGGCTGGCGGCGCTCCTGTTCGGCGGCGGGTTCCCCGGCGACCCCCTCGCGCTGTTCTATTCGCTGCACGTCATCGTGCTGCCGCTCGCGCTCGCCGGCCTGCTCGCGGCAGGCCTGCTGTCCGCCGGCGCGCGGCCGCTACGACGTCGTGCGGCGGTGCGATCGGCCGGCATCCTCGTGACCGTGGCCGGAGTGCTGGCTCTCATGGGGGCGTTCGCGACCGTCAATCCCGTGTGGCTGTACGGTCCGTCCGACCCCGGCAACGCGACGGCGGGCGCAGGACCGGTCTGGTACCTGGCGTTCGTCGACGGCGCCCTCCGCCTGATCCCGCCCGGCTGGGAGATCGTCGCCTTCGGGCGCACGTGGACCCTCGCGGTGCTCGCGCCCGCGGCCATCGCGACGCTCTTCCTGTTGACGATCGCGGTGTACCCGTTCGCCGAGCGCTGGGCCACCGGCGATCGCCGCGACCACCCAGGCCCTTCCCGCGCTCGGGACTACCCGGCGCGCACGGCGATCGGCGTCGCCGGAATCGCGTTCTACGTGGTGCTCTGGGCGGCGGCCGGGTCCGACACGATCGCGACACAGTTCGGCCTCTCGATCGAGAGCGTCCTGCTGACGATGCAGGTGCTCGCGCTCGGGGGCCCGCTCGCCGCCGGTGCACTCGCCTGGCGGATCGCGCTCGAGCTGCGGTCGCGAAGCCTGGATGTGGCCCGGCACGGCTTCGAGACCGGCCGAATCGTTCGCCTCCCCGGTGGCGAGTATGTCGAGATCCACGCGCAGCTGCCCGCCACGCAGAGGCTGGAGCTCGAGGCCGACGATCGTCCGCGCCCGATCATGCTGCGACCGGACGAGAATGGACAGATCGGCGTCGTGCGTCGCGCGCAGGCCGTGGCATCGCGGCTGTTCTGGAGGGGTGTGGACGAATGAGCGAGCGGTTTCCCGAGACGTCGGCCGGCGAGCGCCGGCAGCTGCTCGGCCTCGCGTATCGCCTGCTGGGGTCGACAGCGGATGCCGAGGATGCCGTGCAGGAGGCGTACGTGCGGCTCTACCGTCTGGCCCCGGATGCGCGAGAGAAGATCGATGCACCGGGCGCCTGGCTGATGACTGCCACCGGGCGCATCTGCCTCGACGTCCTGGGCAGCGCGCGCGTACGACGGGAGCGGTACGTCGGCGAGTGGCTGCCGGAGCCTCTCCCCGGCCGCGATCCGATCGCGGGCGCGGCCGCTCCGGGAGATCCGGCCGACCGGGTCAGCATGGACGAGTCCGTTTCGATGGCGCTCATGGTGGTGCTCGACACCCTGACGCCCGCGGAACGCGTCGCCTTCGTGCTGCACGACGTGTTCCAGTACACCTTCGCGGAGATCGCCGAGATCGTGGGGCGCACTCCGCAGGCGTGCCGCCAGCTCGCATCGACTGCACGGGGGCGGATCGCCCAGGCGCGCACCCAACCGCACGCCGCCGCCCGCCGGGGCGACATCCTGCGTGCCTTCAAGACCGCCTGGGAGACGGGCGACGTCGACGGCCTGGTCGGTCTGCTCGACCCGGATATCGTCGTGATCGCGGACGGCGGCGGCAAGGCGCAGGCATCGCTGCGCCCCATCCACGGCGCCAAGCGCATCGTCCAGTTCCTCACGATGACGCGCGAGAAGGCGCCCGACCTCGTTCTCGAGGAGACGACGGTCAATGGCGAGGAGGGCCTGCTCGGCCGGGACGGGAGCGGGGACGTGATCGTCGTCATGGCGTTCGGCGTCGACGGCGAGCGCATCCAGCAGGTCTGGGCCATGCGCAATCCAGAGAAGCTGTTGGGCTGGCGCTAGAGACCCTCGGCAATCTGCTTGATCGCCGCGAGGCGGCGGTCCCATTCCGACCCGATGTCGTCGAGGCGGCGTGCAGTGGCGCTGAGCTGCGAGCCGATCACGCGGAACCGGATCTCTCGGCCGGCGCGAACCGGCTCGACCAGCCCGACATCCTGCAGCACGGTCAGGTGCTTGGCGATGGCCTGCCGCGACACCGGGAGTCGCCCAGCAAGCGCGGACGCCGACGCGTCACCCTCGCCGAGTGCCGTCAGGATGCCCCACCGTGTCTCGTCCCCGAGTGCGGCGAACACCGGGACCAGCGTCGCGGACGTCACTCGCCACTCTCCAGGAGGGTGACCAGCTTGTCGAGCTCTTCGTCCCATCCACCGCGGTGGTCCTCGAGGTTCGCGAGCGGGTCAGAGGTCGTCTCGAACCCGGTCTCGACGACCGTCAGCACGGTGCCGTCGGCGACCGGCTCGAGCGTGAACGTGAAGACGGTCGAGTGCGCGTCGTCGATCGCGTCGGCGGCGACCCCGCTGGCGTCGTCATTGCCCCAGCGATAAGAGACCGAGTGCGGCTCGTCGATGGCCTCGATGCGGACCGGGATCGGGTCGCGGCCCTCCCAGGTGAGAGTGCCGAGCGCCCCGGCACCCGATCCGGCGAAGCTCGCCTGCCCGAACCACCTCGAGATGTGCGCGGGCACCGTGACGGCCGACCACACCTTCTCGAGCGGCGCGGCGATCCGGATGCTGCGCCGGACGGTGAAGGCACCCTCGTCGACGACGGACGGCTGGTTGGTGGTCATGTCCATGAACTCATGCTTGCACGCTGCGAGGCCGAACTGCAACTGCGGAATTGCAGATGTACCATCGCCTGGATATGAGCATCACCGATCACGAGACCGCGAAGGCCCGGAGGGTCTGGCAGAAGGCAGCCCCCACCTACGACGACAAGATGGCCGCGTTCGAGCGGGCGTTCCTCGGCGGTGGACGGGAGTGGATCGCGTCCCGCGCCCGTGGCCGCGTGCTCGAGATCGCCATCGGAACGGGGCTCGACCTGCCGCACTATCCGCCGGACGTGACGATCACCGGCGTCGATCTGAGCCCCGCGATGATGCGCGGCGCCCGTGCGCGAGCGGCAGACCTGGGACGGGAGGTGCAGTTCGTCGTCGGCGATGCGCAGCACCTTCCGTTCGGCGATGCGGGGTTCGACACGGTCGTCTGCGCCCTAGGGCTCTGCTCCTTCTCCGACCCGGCCGGCGCGATCGCCGAGATGAAGCGGGTGCTCGTGCCGGGAGGCCTACTGCTGCTGCTCGATCACATCCGCAGCAGTTGGCCCCCTGTGCTCGCCGCTCAGTGGCTGGTCGAGCGCATCACCGTCCCTCTGGCCGGCGAGCGCTTCACCCGGCGGCAACTGCCCCTGGTGACGGCCGCCGGATTCGAGCTCGTGGAAACGGAGCGCAGCAAGGCCGGCACGATCGAGCTCGTCCACGCGCGAAAGGCGCCGGCGATTTAGCGGGCGTCGGGCCCGAGCAGGACGCGCCAGAGCCAGGATGCCGCGGTCGCGGGCGCGGGCCGCGGCTCCATCGCGATCCACACGCTGAGCACCCCGAGGACGGAACCGGCGACGCCGGCCGCCACCACATCCCGAGGCAGGTCGGCGTAGAAGCCGGCGGCCCCCGACCGCGCGATGCCCTCGAGTACGACGTCCTGGAGGCGCGAGCGGAGGCGCGCGACGGCGACGGCTGAACCGTGTTCGCCGAGGACACGCCGGTACAGCGCAGCGTTCGCGTCGAGGTGCTCGAGGTAGGCGACGAGCACATGGGGAGGTTCGGCGGTGGTCTCGATCAGGGTGGGGAGGTCCGCGCCCGCCTCCTCTGCGACCGCGTCGAGGGCGTCGGCGAGCAACGTCTCCTTGTCGGCGTAGTGCTGGTAGAAGCTGCTGCGGTTCACGCCGGCGCGCTCGGCGACGTCTGCGACCGAGATGCCGTCGAGTTCGCGCTCGCGTGCCAGCTCGAGGAGGGCCTCCTGCAGGCTACGGCGCGTGCGGGCGATGCGGGGGTCCATGCCTCGATCATGGCAGCCACCCTCCCCCTTCCTGGGGCTTTGCCGACAAACGACCGATATCCAACACTTGTTGGATACCATCGAGATGGCTCGCCGGCGCGCCACACACCCACTTCGAAAGGCGCCTCATGGCCACGCTCCTCTACCGTCTCGGCCGCTTCTCCGCACGTCGCCCCTGGCGCGTGATCACGGGATGGATCGTCGTGCTCGCCCTCGCAGGCGGCGCCTTCCTCCTCGGGGGTGGCGCCCTATCATCCGGATTCAACATCCCCGGCACCCCGACCGCCGAGATCAACGACCAGCTCGCCGTCGAGCTGCCCGACATCGGTGGGGCGACCGGCACCGTGGTGTTCCAGACGACCGACGGCTCGGCACTCGACAGCGCCCAGCGCGCCGAGATCTCCAGCCTCCTCGAGGGAATCGCCGACGTGGACGGCGTCGCGCAGATCGTCGACCCGTTCGCCACGGCGGTCCAGCGCACCGAGCACGAACAGCAGGTCGCCGACGGCTTCGCCCAGCTCGACGCCGCATCCGCCTATCTGACCCCTGAGCAACTCGCCGCGCAGAGCAAGCCGCTGCTCGAGGCCGACCGTCTTCTCGCGTACTCGAGCGCGATCCGGACCGTCTCCGACGATGCGAGCACCGCCGCGGGCGCCGTCATCTTCACCGCGGGCCAGCTCGACCTGCCCGGCGAGGTGAAGGCGGCCGTCGCCGAACGTCTCGACGGCGCGGGAATCGACGGCGTGGACGTCAGCTATTCCTCCGAGATCGCCGCCAGCGTCGACGGCCTCATCGGCCCTGGCGAGATCATGGGACTGCTCATCGCGGCCATCGTCCTCATCGTGATGCTCGGGTCGCTGCTCTCGGCGTCGCTGCCACTCGTCTCGTCACTGATCGGCGTCGGGGTCGGTGTCGCGGGCTCGCTCGCGTTCGCCGGCGTCGTCGACATGTCGTCGGTCACTCCGGTGCTCGGCATCATGCTCGGCCTCGCCGTCGGTATCGACTACTCCCTGTTCATCATCAACCGCCACCGCCGCCAGCTCATGCTCGGGATGGAACTGCATGAGTCCATCGGCCTGGCCAACGGAACGTCGGGCTCCGCGGTGCTGTTCGCGGGCTCGACCGTGCTCATCGCGCTGCTCGCACTCAACATGACCGGCATACCCTTCCTGGCCGTCATGGGAACCGTGGGCGCCGTCTGCGTGCTCATCGCGGTCCTCATCGCCGTCACGCTGACGCCTGCCCTTCTCGGGCTCGTGAAGTCGAAGGTGTTGTCGCGACGCGCTCGCGCGAAGGCCGGCCACCCCGACCTCGCAGAGAAGCCGGTGCGCCCGATGTCGACGAAGCGTTCGGTGCTGACCCTCGCGATAGCGGTGATCGGCCTACTGGTGGTCGCGATCCCCGCGCTCTCGATGCGACTCGGCCTGCCGGACGGCTCGACGGCTCCCGAGGACTCGACCCAGTACCAGGCCTACTCGATCGTGGCCGACGAGTTCGGTGCCGGGCAGAACGGCTCCCTCCTCGTCGTCGCGACCCTCGACCACCCGGTCTCGGGGGACGATGTCACCGGGATGCAGGCCGACATCGCCGGGCAGCTGATGGATGTCGCCGACGTCGTGGCGGTCGCCCCCGTCGGCGTCTCGGACGATCGCGACTTCCTGGCGTTCCAGGTCGTCTCCGCCGATGGCCCGTCGAGCGTCTCGACCGAGCAGCTCGTGCACGAACTGCGGGGCCTCTCGATGGAGGACGGCATCCAGCTGGGCGTCGCCGGTCAGGCGAGCGGCAACATCGACATCAGCGAGAAGCTCGCCGGCGCTCTGCCCGTCTACCTCGCCGTCGTGATCGGTCTGTCGCTGCTCATCATGATCCTGGTGTTCCGCTCCCTGCTCGTGCCCCTCATCGCCACAGGCGGCTTCCTGCTGTCACTCGCCGCCGCGTTCGGCGCCGTGGTCGCCGTCTACCAATGGGGATGGCTCGGGGCGGTCTTCGGTGTCCACGATCCCGGCCCGGTGCTGAACTTCGCGCCGATCATCCTGGTGGGCGTGCTGTTCGGCCTCGCGATGGACTACCAGCTCTTCCTGGTGTCCGGGATGCGGGAGGCGTACGTGCATGGGCTCGGAGCACGGTCGGCCGTCGTCGCGGGCCTGCGCAACGGGCGTCCCGTTGTCACCGCTGCGGCGATCATCATGATCTCCGTGTTCGGCGGTTTCGTCTTCTCGCACCTGGCGATGGTGCGCCCGCTCGGGTTCGGAATGGCGATCGGCGTACTCTTCGACGCCTTCGTCGTCCGCATGCTGATCGTTCCGGCACTCATGCACCTGGCCGGCGACGCGGCGTGGTGGCTGCCCAGATGGTTGCAGCGCGTGCTACCCGACGTCGACGTGGAGGGGGCCGCGCTGGAGCGGACGCACCCGGTCGGCGCGCCCGCTCCTGCGAGGCATGACGTCAGCGCTTAGCGGCGCGAACGCTCCTTGCGGCGAAAGAGCACGCCGGCGATGATCAGCGCGACACCGAAGAGCACGGCGACGACGGCGCCAAGCGTTCCGAGCGAGAAGACGGCGAGCACGCTGCCGAGCAGGTAGAGCAGCCCGAGCGCCATCGCGACGATGAACGCAACCGCGGCCATGTTCGTGATCTCTTTGCCGACGTACAGCACGATCGCGGCGACCAGACCGCCGACGCCGGCGACGATCGCGGCGATGGTGACGAGCGGTGCCGGGAGCGCGATGCCCAGCCCGACGAGGGCGAGGATCAGCCATCCGACGGCGGCCGCGATCAGGCAGATCTTGGCAACCGTGTTGTTCACGGCGCCGAAGCCGAGCAGGCCCAGCGCGACAGCAATTGCGATGTACGCGAGCACGATGAGCCACGGAACGGCGGCGACGCCGAGCAGAGGCAGCACGGCCGCGAGCACGAACAGTGCTCCGGCGATGATCAGGGCGATTCCAGATGCGGAACGGCGAGAGACAGAGACGGTAGCAGCCATTGCAACTCCTTTGTTGAGGTGCCCGTCATTCTAGGGGCGGCGGGGGTCGCGTTGGGGTGTCGCGGCGGGGTTGCGTGAACTCACTCGCCTACCCTCAACTGATGGTTGAGGGACGCGGACAGGCACGGCCGGCGGGGGCGACACCCCGCGGCGTGCTCGCTGTGCTCGCGATCGCGACCCTCGTGGCCCAGTTGCTGGCCGGTCCGACGTCGGCCTCCGCGGCATCCAGCATCGACTACCCGACCTGGGCGGACGTCCAGGCCGCACGGTCGAGCGAAGCCGCGACGCAGCGGCAGGTCGCCGCGATCACGGCCCTCCTCAAGCAACTGGAGACCCGTCTCGCCGAGGCGCAGGCAGACGAGATCGCCAAGGGCGAGGCCTACGAGACCGCGCAGAACGCGCTGGACGAGCAGATCATGATCACCGACCAGCTCGTCGCCCAGGCCGAGGCTGCGCGTGCCGAGGCCGACGAGGCCAAGAGACAGGCGTCGCGCATGCTGTCGATGCTCGCGCGAGCCGGTGACGGCGACCTGATGGCGAACTTCCTCGGCGATGCGGCGGGAGCCGACACGCTGCTGTACCGCCTCGAGACCATGGATCGCCTCTCGGAGCAGTCCAACGCGCTGTACGTCTCCGCCGTTCAGCTGCAGAACTCCGCCGACTCCCTCTCGGATCAGGCGCAGATCGCCCGCACGAAGCGCGACGAGCTGCGCGTCCTCGCGGAGGAGGCGCTCGAGGCGGCGCGGCAGGCGACCGTCGCGGCCGACGAGGCGCTCGCCGAGCAGCAGGACCACAAGGCCGAGCTGGAGGCGCAGCTCTCCGTGCTGGTCGAGAAACGCCAGGCCACGGAGAAGGACTACGCGGCCGGCGTCGCGGCGCGGGAGGCGGCGCGCCGGGCAGCCGAGGCCGCAGCGCGCGCAGCAGCCGCGGCGGCCGCCGCCGCGCGCG
>JBDSKH010000204.1:0-8604 GCA_039917005.1 Pseudolysinimonas sp. | reverse complement strand
CCTCGGGGAGGATCGTCAAGGCGTTGAGGGCCGAGACGACGGGACCCTCATCGCTGAGGATCTGCTTCCACGCGAGGGTGCGCAGCAGGAAGCTGATGAAGAACGGCGCGATCACCAGGGTCAGGGCGAGCGCCTGCCCGAGCGGGTAGCGCCGCAGCTTGACGCCGATGAAGTAGGCGAGCGGGTAGCTGAACAGCAGGGCGAGTACGGTAGCGATCGCCGCGTACCCGAATGACCGCAGGATGTGCGGCATGTAGGTCTGGATGACCGAGGTGTAGTTCTCCCACTTGAAGGCGTAGTCGTACTGCCCGATGTCCCCGAACTCCCGCGGCGCCTGGAAGCTGGTGAGGATCAGCGAGACGAACGGCACGAGGAAGAACAACCCGAGGTAGAGGGCGCCGGGCAGCAGGAGGAAGAGCGCGATCGGGCTGCGGCGCCGGACCGCGGGTTCCGCCGCGACCGGGGTCGCCGACGAGAAGGCGCCGAATGCCACCTACGCCCCCTCGAGCTCGGCCTCGATGCGCTCGCGACGCTGCGTCGCGATCTGGCTGGTGTCCTCATCCGGCTCGAAGCGCGGGACCGCGGCCGGGTCGTCGGCCAGTCCGAACGTGTGGTCGACGTTCCAGGTCAGCCAGACCTCGGCGCCGACGTTGACGACCGACCCGAAGACCATGTTCTGCGAGAACACCGTCATCGTGCCGAGCCCCGGGATCTGCACCTGGTACTGGGTGCTTACGCCGCTGAACGAGACGTCGACGACGCGGCCGGGGCCGACGAGGTTGAGGTTCGGTGTCTCTTTGGGCTCCGCGGTCAGCAGGGCCAGCTTCTCGGGGCGGACCCCGATGGTGATCTCGCCGGCGTGACGCTGGGCCCGGTCGCGCGGCACCTCGAGCTTGCGACCTGCGACGTCGACGACGACCGTCTCGCCCTTCGAGCTGACCACGGGTCCGCTGAACAGGTTCGACTGGCCGAGGAAGTTCGCGACGAACGCCGTACGCGGCAGTTCGTAGAGCTCCTCCGGCGCGCCCATCTGCTCGATCTCGCCCTTGTTCATGACCGCGATGGTGTCGGCCATGGTCATGGCCTCCTCCTGGTCGTGGGTCACGTGCAGGAAGGTCAGGCCGACATCGCCCTGGATCTGCTTCAGCTCGATCTGCATCTGCCGGCGCAGCTTGAGGTCGAGGGCGCCGAGCGGCTCATCCAGCAGCAGGAGCGCCGGGCGGTTGACGACGGCACGGGCCAGCGCGACGCGCTGCTGCTGACCACCGGAGAGCTGGGACGGGCGGCGCTGGGCGAGATGGTCGAGCTCGACGAGGCGCAGGGCCTCGTGCGCGAGCCCGCCGGCGTTCTGGATACCGCGGCGCTTCAGGCCGAACGCGACGTTCTCGATGATCGTCATGTGCGGGAAGAGCGCGTAGCTCTGGAATACGGTGTTGACCGGGCGGCGGTACGACTTGGTGTTCGTGACGTCCTTGCCGCCGATCAGGATGCGTCCGGCAGTCGGCTCCTCCAGCCCCGCGATGAGGCGCAGGGTCGTGGTCTTGCCGCAGCCCGACGGTCCGAGCAGGGCGAAGAACGAGCCGGCCGGGATCGTGAGATCGAGGCGCTCGATCGCCGTGAACCCGGGGAACCGCTTCGTGATGCCGACGAGCTCGAGGTCCGCTCCGGACTCCGCGAAGCTGGTCGCCACCGTCAGGCCCCGAGCAGGACGCTCTGGAAGGCCGCCCCGTAGGTCTGCTCCTCCGCGCCCGAAAGCGTGCGGAAGACCTTCACCTGGGAGAGCGTGTCCGCATCCGGGAAGATCAGCTGGTTCTCGGCGAGCTCGGGATCGATCTCGACGGCGGCGTCCTTCGCCCCGATGACGGGAGTGATGTAGTTCACCCATGCCGCCACCTCTGCCGCGACGACCGGGTCGTAGTAGAAGTTGATCAACGCTTCGGCGTTGGCCTTGCGCGGCGAGCCGACCGGGATGAGGAAGTTGTCGTTCCAGAGCGTGCCGCCACCCTCGGGGATGATGAACTCCCAGCGGTCGCCCGCCTCGGCGTTCAGCGCTGTGATGTCGCCCGACCAGACGATGGCGGCGAGGGTGTCCTCGTTCTGGAGGTCCTCGATGTACGAGTTGCCCTTGATGTTTCGGATCTGGCCGCTCGTGACCTGCTCGCGGAACGTGTCGAGCGCCGCGTTGAACTCGGTCTCGCCCCAGTCGCCGGAGATGTCGACGCCGTTGTTCGACATGATCAGGCCGAGCGTGTCACGCATCTCGCTGAGAACGCCGACGCGGCCCTTGAGGTCGGGGTTCCAGAGGTCGTCGACGGTGCGCAGCCCGCCCGGCACCTTGTCTTTGTTCCAGCAGATGCCCGCGAAGCCGCCCTGCCAGGGCAGGGACTGCGTGCGGCCGGGGTCGAAGTCGACGTTGAGGAGGTCAGGGTTGAGGTTCGCCTTGTTCGGGATGTTGGCATCGTCGAAGGTCTGCGTGTAGCCGAAGCGGATCCAGCGGCTCACCATCCAGTCGGTGAGGCAGACGGTGTCGGCGCCGATGTCCTGCCCGAGCGCCAGCTGGTCCTTGACCTTGCCGTAGTAGGAGTTGTTGTCGTCGACGTCGACCTTGTACTCGGCTTCGATGCCCGTGTCGGCGATGAACTTCTCGAGCGTCGGGTGGTCGCCGGCATCGTCCTCGTCGAGGTACAGCGCCCAGTTCGCCCAGGTGAGGGTCTTGTCGTTCGCCGAATTGTCTGGCGGAGGTGTGGGCTTCGTCGAACCGCTCGGGGCGCACGCGGCGAGCGCGAGAGCCGTGGCCCCGGCACCGGCACCAGCGAGCATGGTGCGGCGGGTGAGCTGAGAGCGACGCGCCTGGATGACGAGCGAGCGGATCAGCGGATCTTCGGGCAAGGACCTCGTCATGCGGATGCTCCTTCAAAACGCTCGGAAGGCGGCGGTAGCTGTGCCGTGTGACGATACTGACATACGGGGGACGCCGCCGGAATCAACTTCCGCTGGAATGGTCCAGACCGAAACATGGATTTCGCGGAATCAGCGGTTTGCGCGGCTAAATTCTGCGGATTCGCGTGCCCGGTCACGCCGGAGCAAGCTTCGCGCGCACCGTGCGGCCGTCCGCGGCCAGCCAGCACTCACCCGACGCCGGACCGAGGGGCGGCGGCAATGCGCGGTCGCGAAGCAGGGCGCGGTGGTCTGCGGCCGTGACGTCGAGAAGCACGATCGGCCAGTCGCGACGGGCCGAGGCGAGGATCGCCCACTCGGCGAGCCAGGCCTCCGGATCGCCGAGCAGCACCGTGGGCGTCGGCCCCGTCGCGAGGCGCAGCTCGTCGAGCTGGGGCGATGGCGAATCTCCGAGCTCGATGATGCGCGCACCCGTCGCGCGGAACATCTCGAGGTGAGCACGCGGCCGTGCCGCGACCACGGCGAGCACGCGATGCTCGGACATGCGCACGGGCACCGGACGGGGTGGCGCCTGCTCGACACCGGGAGCGGCGAGCGCCTGCCGCCGTTCAGCGTCGCTGGGCAGGGCGACCTGCACGGCCGTGCCGCGCCACGTGCCGGCTCCGGCCGGGAGGTCGGGGTCGAACGCACGCGGGTCTCCCCCCGCAAGGACATGCTCCTCTCTCGATGCCTGCCGGAGCAGCAGTCGCGACCCGAACAGCCCGGCGACTCCCGTCATCGGGCCGGTGAGCCGGTGGACGGACACCGCGAGCGAAGGCCCGGCGGTGCCGGAACGCCGGGCGAGGCCGGTAAGCAGCTCCAGGAACTCGTGGCGGTAGTCGGGGTCGAACCGGGCGATCAGGGCGTCGAGATCATCCAGAACGATGAGCCGACCCGTCCCCGCTGGTCGCTGCGTCTCGGCGACGACGACGGCCCAGGCATCCGCGGGATCGGCCGGCACCACGCTGACCGGCGCGCCCGTCGCCACCGCCGAGGCGACGAGGGCCGCGAGCACGGTCGACGACCCCGCACCGCTGCCTCCGACGACCAGCAGATGTCCGTGTGCCGAAGGGTCGTAGGCGGCGACCGGTTGTCGCTGCTCTGCCGGGAGATCGAGCAGCCCGAACGCCAGCCCGTGTTCGGCGGGCGGGAGCGATTCGAGGGCGATGGTTCGGGGCAGCGGCTCGCACCACGGTCGCCGGATCCGTGATGGGGGCGTCCTGCCGGCGATGCCGTGCGCATCCTCCGGCCGCGCGATGGCGATCTGCAGCGTGCCCGGAACGCCGTCGCGCAACAGGATTCCGCGGCCGCGCGGCTCGGCGGGCAACCGCGCCGCAGCGTCGCTGCCGAGCATCGCGACACTGTCGGCGCGATCCGTCACGCGGAGCGACATGCGGAGGGTGACGTTCGCGAGCACCGCATCGCGGATCACTCCGGCCGGCCGCTGCGTGCACAGGATGAGATGCAGGCCGAGCGAACGCCCGCGGGCCGCAAGGTCGCCGAACACCTCGTGCAGCTCGGGGCTGGACGAGACGACGGCTGCGAACTCGTCCACGACGATGACGAGACGCGGCAGCGTCCCCGGCGCCAGATCCTCGATGGAACGGGCGCCGGCACTCGCCAGCACGCGCTCGCGATGCAGCAATTCGGCTCGCAGGCTGTCGATCGCCCGATGGGTGAGGCGGGTGTCGAGGTCGCTCAGGGTCGCCAGCACGTGCGGCAGCACGGCCAGCGGCGCGAACGCGGAACCGCCCTTGAAGTCCACGAGGAGAAAGGCGACGTCGTCGGGCGACCGGCCCGCCGCCATCCCGAGGATCCACGACACCAGCAGTTCGCTCTTTCCCGACCCCGTCGTGCCCGCTATCACGGCGTGCGGGCCGTCGGCGACCAGGTCGACGATCACCAGGCCTTCGGCGTCTCGCCCGATCGGCGCCGTCAGGGCTCCGCGTTCCGGCTCTGGTGCACCCGCCGACAGCTCGGACAGCGGCACCTGCAACGGCAGCCGATCTGCCAGCGGGCGGAGCCCGCGCGCGGTCGCTCGGGCGCGCATCACCTCGGCGGCCGTCACCGCCTCGGCCGACGTCACCGCGTCGTACCGCACGTCGAGCGGCACCTCCACTGGTCGCACGCCGGTGACCCGCACGCCGGGTGCGGAGCGGAGCCTCGCACCCGTGAAGATCAGGACGCCGCATCCGAGGGGCAGCTCCGGTTCTCCCTCTGCCCACGCGACGACCAGGGGATCGTCGTCACCCTCGCGAAACGAGTACCGGCCGGCCTCACCCGCACCCACGGTGTGAGGCAGGTGCTCTGCCCAGGTCTCGGAGGCCGGGGCCGAGACCGCGACGTCGGCCGGCGAGAGCCTCGACGCGAGTTGCACGGCCAGGGCTCGCGCGACCGCCGCCGCGAGGACCGGCGGCCCGGTGATGCCGATCCCCTCACGCGCGTCCACGAGGATGGGCGCATCACGCAGGGTGGCCGCCGCCTCCCGCACGCGGGCGACCGCTCGGACGACATCGTCCGGCCCCTCGTCCGGATCGTCGCCGCCCAGGTCCATGCGGCCGGGCAGCGCTCCCCGGCCGACCATCACCGGCACGGCCGCGCCCCGCGCATCGGCCCAAGGGGAAGCCGATGGCACGGGGACCAATCCCCAGAGCCGCTCGCGCTCGACGGCGTGCGCCGCCGCGACCGCGTCCGCCGTGCGAGCGAGCGCAGCGACGTACCGCGCCCGATCCCGCCGAGAGGCGCGCCGGCGTCCGACCCTGCCGTCGATGAGTCCACCGACGGCGACGACGGGGCCGAGCACCGCGAACAGGAGGCTGTAGATCGATTGCGTCAGCATCCAGAGCACGATCGACACGACGACCGGGGCCAGGGTCGCCGCGAGCGGGAACGCCGATCGCGCCGGGGGCGCCGGGGGCGCGGGCAGGGTCAGGCGTTGTCGGGGCGGGGCGGGCAGCACGAGGCCAGCCCACCGCATCCCGGCGCGCTCCAGCGAGGCGGCCGCCGCATCCGGGGACCGTTCCGCGATCGGCGCACCGGGGAGGAGCGGATCAGCTCAGCTGACGACGAAGAACTGCTCGCCGACGTCGATGCGCGTGCCGCGCACCACGAAGTACCGGCGACCCGGCTCGCAGCGGCGCGGCTCGGCCTCGGGCTGACGCACGATCGAGCCGTTGGTCGAGTAGCGGTCGCTCACCCAGAAGCGGCCGCCCTCCTGACCGAACTCGAGGTGCGTCTTCGACACCGACTTGCCGACGTCGAAGATCGACACCAGCTGATCGACGTACTCGCCAGGCTGGGCAGCCGGGTTGCGGCCTATGAGACCGGCTCCCGACACGGTCACGCTCTCGCCCGTGCTGAACTGCAGGACGAAGCGCTCGCCCGTACCGTTCTGCGAGACGATGCGCGGTGCCTCGACGTCTTCGCCGTCCTCGATCTCCGCACCCCACGGGAACGGATCGGGGATGGTGCGGGCGCGGCTCGACGCCGGGGCGACGGCCTCTGTCTTGTTCTCGTTGTCCACGTTCGGGTCCTTCCGGGGCTGAGATTCGGATTCGGATGCCGGGGGTTCGGTGGGAGGGGAGGGTGCTGCTTCGGGCTCGGGGTCGGGGTCGGGCTCAGGCCCAGGCTCCGGCTCCGGCTCGGGCTCGGTCATCGCGGGCGCCTCGGCGAACGGCCACGGTGTCGACGTCGGCTCGATCGCATCGACGGGCCCGGTGTCACGCGGGCCGACGGGCAGCGACGCCTTGAGCACGAAACCGCACTCGCCGCAGAAGATGTCGGAGTCGTCGACGATCGTGCCGCACTGGGGGCAGAGCAACTCGTCCGCGACGACCGGGTCCGCCATCCGGCGTCCGCCGTCCGACGATGAGGATGATGTGGAGGACGACGACGCCTCGGGGGCGAAGCGCGCGTACGACTCCGGCACGCCCGCCTCGGCCGACTGACTCACGCCGGCTCCCACCAGCGAATCCACGAGGACGGCGCGACCGCACTCGCCGCAGAAGAGGGCGTCTTCTGGCAGCTCCGTTCCGCAGTATCGACAACTCATTCGCGGGCTCCCTTGAGTAGATTCCGAACACTATAACCACCGAGCGAACGCAGTGAAATGAGTGCTTTGACCCGCTGACGGCGGTTCACATTGCCGTCGAGGACGGCTCTGAGCTCGCCCACCGCGTCCCAGACGTGGTCGGCGTCGTCGGGCTGCGGGGTGCCCGGCGAGAAGACGGCGCGATCGGCCACGGCGGCCAGGACGCGAGATGGCAGGGTGCCGACGACCGAGGCCAGTTCCGAGCGGGTGGCCGCGGCGGGTGGCGAGTATCCATGGTCGACGACGGCGTCGGCGAACTCGTCCCATCCGCCGCGGATGCGCTCGAGGGTGTCGGGCGCGGTACGGCGCAACCTCCGGCGCCGCACCTTCGCCGCGATGATGAAGAGGAACGGGGCCATCAGCACGCCGGCGACCGCGACGACCAGTCCCGCGACGCGGAGGACGCCCAGGATGGCGAGCAGCACCGGGTCGATCGCGTCGGGCTCGTCCCGCTCGCTGTCCGGTGTCGACTGGTCCTGGTTGGCATCGTTGCGCTCCGGCGGCGGTGGGACGATCGACTGGGGGCGCGCGACCTGCGTGGGGTCCTCGGGCTCCTCCTCCGGGATCGGCCGCTCGGCCGGTACGGGATCGAGCGTCACCCAGCCGTACTCGGCGGTGCTCACTTCGATCCAGGCCGTGACGTCTTCGCCGCGCACCTCGACCGACGCCCCGGAGTCGGACGGCAGGAAGCCGAACACGACGCGCGCCGGGAACCCGAGCTGCCGCGCCATCAGCGCCGCCGCGACCGCATACTGCTCGGCATCCCCGATCATGCGGGGCTCGGTGAACAGCTGGGTGATCCGGTCCGCAGCGTGTCCGGATCGGCTCGGGGGGGCTTCGGCATCCAGCCCGTGGCTGATGTAGCCCTCCTCCTTCAGCCCGCTCAGGGCGGCGACGAGGCGCTCGCCCGGATCGGAGAGACCCTGCACGTAGCCGTCGAGGGCGAGGGCGAGCTCGTCCGGCAGGTCGCCGAGCCGCGGGACGTCGGCCGACCCCGGGGTCGCGCCGCCGAGCTGCTCCTCGCTGGGCTGGGACGGGAGCACGGCGTCCAGGCGGTAGCTGTCGCCCGCGGTGAGCCCGCTGATGACGGCCGCGGCCCCGCTCACGTCGTTGTAGTAGAAGGCGTCGCGCAGCCGGCCGGCCCGGTCGCCGCCGAAGTCGATCGTCTCGAAGCGACCGATCGACGGCACCCAGACGCCGTCGTAGTCGCCCACCGTGACATCCAGTTGGACATGTGTGCCCGAGGTCGCCGACTGGTCGACGCCTGAGGGGATGCGCACGAAGCTGCCGGACGCGCTGTCTACCTGATCGCTGCCGACGGCGTAGACGACACCGTCGTAGCTGTCCAGTGTGGCGATCCGGATGCGGCCGTCGGCGGGCAGCCCCTCGACAGTGAACAGGGTGTCGTCGACGCGATCGTCGCGCAGGTACTTGCGGAACCCGGCGAGCGGGCTCGGGTAGTCGCGCGGATCGAAGGGCTGCTCGATCGTGGTGCGCAGGACGTCGCGGTCCCCTGTCGGTGGAAGAACCGATGCCGCTCCGATCGAGGCCGCGGCAGCCACGGCGAGCAGAACGCC
>JBDSKH010000203.1:0-3116 GCA_039917005.1 Pseudolysinimonas sp. | reverse complement strand
CCCGGCGGGTTCGTGCGCGTGACGGTCGGCGTCGCCCGTGACGAGGTGCCGGCGATCGCGGCGGCCCTGGCGGCGGCGAGCCGCACCCCGTGAAGATCACGGTCCTCGCAGGCGGCGTGGGCGGTGCCCGCTTCCTGCTCGGGATGCGCGCGGCCGTCGACCCGGCGGACGAGGTGCGCGCGATCGTCAACACCGGCGACGACATGTGGCTCGCCGGCCTGCGCATCACCCCCGACCTCGACTCGATCATGTACGCGCTGGCGGGCGTCAACGACACCGAGCGCGGCTGGGGCAGGGTGGGCGAGACCGAGCGCGTGTCGGCCGAGCTCGCCGCGTGGGGTGTCGGGTGGCCGTGGTTCACACTCGGCGACCTGGACCTGGGTGCCCACATCTCTCGGACGTCGTGGCTGCGCGACGGCGTGCCGCTGAGCACCGTCGTCGAGCGACTCACCGCGCGCTGGCCGCTCGGCGTGCGACTGATGCCGGCGACCGACGCCGAGGTCGAGACCCACGTCGTCGTCGCCGAGGACGGTCGTGAGCGCGACCTGCATTTCCAGGAGTGGTGGACGCGCCACCGCGCCGCCCTCACCGCACTGCGCTTCGAGCATCCGGGCCAGGAGGATGCCGTGCCCGCACCGGGCGTCCTCGAGGCCATCGCCGATGCCGACCTCATCGTTCTGGCGCCGTCGAACCCCGTCGTGTCGATCGGGACCGTGGTGGCGATCCCCGGGATCCGCGCCGCCTTGCACACGGCGAGCGCCCCCGTCGTCGGCGTCTCCCCCATCATCGGTGGTGCCGTGGTCCGCGGCATGGCCGACGCCTGCCTGAGCGCGATCGGAGTCGAGACCTCCGCCGGCGCGGTGGCGAGGCACTACGGCGCGCGATCGGACGGCGGCCTCCTCGACGCCTGGCTCGTCGACGAGGTGGATGCCGGGGTCGTCGACGAGCTGCGGGCTGCGGGCATCGACGCGCGCGCGGTCCCGCTCTGGATGCGCGACGAGGCGTCCAGCGCTGCCCTCGCGACCGCGGTGCTGGGCCTGGCGCGCTAGTCCGCCGTCAAGGCCCGTCGGGTACGGGGGCCCATGTCCGGTCCGAGATGCTGCTCCAGATCGACATCGCGACGCAGGGACGAGGTCACGGGGAGGCGCAGCGCGGTCATCCCCATCTGCCGATGACGACCGGCGGAGCCGGGACCGAATGAGTGCTGGAATGCGGTCCCCGGGCGAGCCGTGACCAGTGTGGTGCCGGTTCCGTCCGCATCGGGCACGAAGGCGCGGCGGTACCGGCGAGCGCGACCCAGCGCCACCGCCAGCACGTCGGGGCTCAACGCCGGGAGGTCGCCGAGGAGGACCGCGCGGCCGTGGTCGGGTTCCACATGCTCGAGCCCTTGGAGGATCGCGGCGTCCAGTCCGCGGACCGATGGTTCCCGCACGATCGCTGCGCCGAGATCCTGCGCCTCAGCCTGAATCAGCCGGTCGGCCGTGACGACGATCACCCTCACACCGTCGACCGCCACGGCTGCCGCGATCGTGTCGAGCGCGATCGCCTGTGCCACCTCGGGACCACGGCCGAGCCGCGACTTCGCCGATGGCGACGACTTGACGGGGATCACGACGGTCCAGGCGGGCATCGGCCCATTGTGGCGGCACGCACGGGTAGATTGTGCATCGAGGTCCCCGTGGTCGCTCTGACCCGGTGCGCCGATCCCCATCTGGACCGGCTCGACCCGCGAGGAGAGTTCTCGCGTTCGATGCGCCAGCATGTGCTGACGCGCACCCACACCTTTCGGGAGCCCCTGTGATCCACCGTCTTCCCCTCGCCGCGGCCGCGCTTCTGCTTCTCGCCGGATGTTCTGCACCGGCGCCGGTCGCCACCGATTCGCCCGTCAGCGTCGTTCAGTTCGAGAACTGCGGCACGCCGGTCACCTTCACGACGCCGCCGGAACGCGTCGTGACCATCAAGTCGACCTCGACCGAGATGCTGCTCGCCCTCGGGCTGGGCGACCGTATCGTCGGCACGGCGTTCCAGGACGGCCCGGTCCCCGAGGAGTGGGCGGCCGATGCGGCCGGCGTGCCAGAGATCTCCGACTTCATGCCCAGCGAGGAGGCGGTGCTCGATCTCGAGCCCGACCTGGTCTACTCGGGCTGGGAGTCCGCGTTCGCCGCCGATGCAGCGGGCGAACGCGACGAGCTCGCCGGGTTCGGGGTGGCCACCTACGTGCAGCCCGCGGCGTGCCGCAGCGCCCAGGTGCCGGGCAAGCTCGACTTCGACGAGATCTTCCGGGAGATCGGCGAGGTCGCGTCGATCTTCCGGGTCGACGCGCAGCCGCTGATCCTCGACCAGCAGGCGACGCTCGATTCGATCGACCCCGACGAGCGCGGATTGACGGCCCTCTGGTACTCGTCCGGAACCGACACTCCGTACGTCGGGGCCGGCATCGGCGCACCAGAGCTCGTGCTCGAGACGGTCGGGCTCACGAACATCGCGGGCGACATCGACCAGACCTGGAGCTCGCTCGGCTGGGAGTCGATCGTCGACGCCGACCCGGATGTGATCATCCTGATCGATGCCGATTGGAATACCGCGCAGAGCAAGATCGACATGCTCGAATCGAACCCGGCGACGGCGCTCCTCAGTGCGGTGCAGAACGACGCGTACCTGATCCTGCCGTTCGCGTCGAGCGAGGCCGGAGTGCGAACGGTGTCGGCCGCCGCGTCCCTCGCGAAACAGCTACAGGAGCTGGTGGTTGGGTAGCGCGCAGCGCCTATCGAAACCACGGGCCATGAAGCCGGTTCTGATCGGTGGCGGCCTCGTCGTCGTGCTGCTCGGATCCATCGCGGTCGCCGTGACGATCGGCGCGGCGGATCTCGCGGTCGGCGACGTGATCGGCTCGGTCCTGTCTCATCTGGGCATCGGGACGAGCCCCCTCGACTCGTTGCGTGACGGGATCGTGTGGGAGCTGCGGCTCCCCCGCATCCTGACGGCCGCGGCGGTGGGCGCCGGGCTCGCGCTGGCCGGCGCGGTCATGCAGGCCATCACGCGCAATCAACTAGCCGATCCCTACCTGCTCGGGCTGTCATCCGGAGCCTCGCTCGGGGCGGTCAGCGTCCTGCTGC
>JBDSKH010000202.1:0-3939 GCA_039917005.1 Pseudolysinimonas sp. | reverse complement strand
CATGCGCTTGCGTCGCTCGGCGCGCGGCATGGCGATGGCGCGAACGATGGCATCCTTGACGCCGTCGATGTCGTGCGGATTGATGAGCAGCGCGGCCTTGAGCTCATCGGCCGCGCCGGTGAACTCGCTCAGCACGAGCACGCCGTCCTCGTCGTAGCGGGCAGCGACGTATTCCTTCGCAACGAGGTTCATGCCGTCGCGCAGCGCTGTCACCAGCATGACGTCGGCGGCGAGGTAGAGAGCCGCCATCTCCTCCCGCGGGAACGAGTGGTGCAGATAGCTCACCGCCTGGTGGCTGATGGTGCCGAAGTCGCCGTTGATCCGGCCGACCGTCTGCTCGATCTCGTCGCGCAGTTGCTGGTACGCCTCCACACGCTCGCGGCTGGGGCTGGCGACCTGCACGAGGGTGATGTCCTCGACGCTGATGCGCTCCTCCTCGAGCAGTTCCCCGAACGCCTTCAGACGGTGGCCGATCCCCTTCGTGTAGTCGAGCCGGTCGACACCGAGCATGATCGTCTGCGGGTTGCCGAGGTCGGAGCGGATCTGCGCGGCGCGCGCCTGCACATCCGGCTGCTGCGCCAGGGCCTCGAAGCTCGCGACGTCGATCGAGATCGGGAACGGGCGGGTCATCACCCGGCGCGCGGGGCTGCCATCGATGGCCGGAACCTCGATGAACGGGCTCTTCGTCGAGTAGCCCAGCAGGCGGCGCACCGCCCGCGAGAAGTTGCCGGCATCCGCGGTGCGCTGGAAGCCCACGACGTCGGCGCCGAGCAGGCCCTCGACGATCTGCGTGCGCCAGGGCAGTTGCGAGAAGATCCCATATGCCGGGAAGGGGATGTGATTGAAGAAGCCGATCGTGAGGTCCGGCCTGGCCAGCCGCAGCATCCGGGGCACCAGTTGCAGCTGGTAATCCTGCACCCAGACCGTTGCGCCAGGTGCGGCGATGGTGACCACGGCATCCGCAAACCGCTGGTTGACGGCGTGATAGCTGTCCCACCAGACGCGGTGATAGCCGGGTTGCGCGATCACGTCGTGGTACAGCGGCCAGAGGGTGTCGTTGCTGAAGCCCTCGTAGTACATCTCGAGGTCGTCGGGGCTGAGCGGCACCGGAACGATGCGGATGCCGTCGTTGTCGAACGGCGCGAGCTCGAGATCGGGCTGGCCGGCCCACCCGACCCAGGCCCCTTCGGTGGCCCGCATGACCGGCTCCAACGCCGTGACGAGACCGCCCGGCGAGGCCTTCCATCCGGTGCTTCCGTCGTCCTCGACGACATGGTCGACGGGAAGGCGATTGGACACGACGACGAAGGAGTAGCTCTCGTCGGCCATGTCGCCACGCTACCAGCCGAGTCCGAGGGCTCTCCGTACGGGCGCCTGCTCCGAACCACCCCCACGCACCCATTAGGTTGGACAGAATGATTTCCATCGGCATGAGCACTTCGTGTGCCTTCCCCCTCGGCCTCGAAGCAGGATTCCGACTCGGCCGCAACGCGGGCTATGACGGCATAGAGGTCATGGTGACCGGCGACAGCGCCACCCAGACCGCCGCGCCGCTGCTCGCGCTGAGCGACAAGTACTCGATGCCGATCCTCGCGATCCACGCGCCGGTGCTGCTCCTGACCAGCAACGTGTGGGGCCGGGATCCCGGGGTCAAGCTGCTGAGGTCGGCCGAGCTGGCCGCCGAGGTGGGCGCCACCTCCGTCGTGGTGCACCCGCCGTTCCGGTGGCAGGCGTCGTATGCGACCGACTTCGAGCGGATCGTGCGCGAGGTGGCCCAGAAGACCGGTATCGAGATCTGCGTCGAGAACATGTTCCCGTGGAAGATCGGCGGCAAGTCGCTCAAGGCCTACGCTCCGAGTCCCGACCCGCTCGACCTCGACGTCGACGCGATGACGCTGGACTTCTCGCACGCATCGCTTTCGGGCCGCGACTCGCTCGAGATGGCGATGGCCATGGGCGACCGGCTGCGGCACGTACACCTCTGCGACGGCACGAAGTCGGTTGACGAAGGCAACATCTTCGACGAGCACCTGGCGCCCGGTCGCGGAACGCAGCCCGTCGCCGAGACCCTGAAGTACCTCGCGGACATCGAGTGGACCGGCACCGTGGTCGCCGAGGTCGTGACGCACAAGGTGCGCGACCCGCGCAAGAAGCTCGCCATGCTGATCGAGACCGTGGCCTTCGCCCGCGAGCACCTTGCGCAGGATCACGCGGTGCGCGAGCCGCTGCCCGTGCCTGCCGGGGCGGCCGGCCGCGACGCGCGACGCGCTCGCCGCGAAGCGCGCCGCTGACCCTTCGCCTGGGAGTCACCGGGGTGCTGATGCCGCGGCGGCGCGCGCGGCGGTAGCGTTGAACCGAACCGTCCGGAGGTCGACGTTGCGAAGATTCCTGTTCAACACCAGCTTGTGGAGTGCTCTGTTCGGCGCCTTCGGGCTCGCGAAGACGACGAAGCGCGGTCCGCGCGACTGGCGTCTCATCCTGCTCTGGCTCAGTTGGGGCGCGACGCTCGCCATCGCGATCGGAACGGTCATCGAGAAGTCACGCACTGACGATCTGGAGGAATACTGATGTGGGGTTACGGCGACGGACGACCTGAGGGCCTGTGGGGCATCCTGCTCGGGATCGGGTGGGGTATCACCGGCTTCGTGGCGTTCCTCATCTGGATCGGCATCATCATCCTGCTGGTGCGCTTCCTGCTGATCGCGACGCGGGCAGCGAAGGTCTACCTCACGCAGAACGGCCACGACGCGGGCGTCTTCCCGAAGCGTCCGACGCCACCGGTCGCACCCGCCGCGGCTCAGCGCACGACCACGGCTCCCGTGGTCAAGCCGGCGACCGCGGCGACCAAGCCGGTGACGAAGCCGCCGAAGCCCATCGGCTAGGTCAGGAACCCGCGCAGCAACGCGGCGGATCCTTCGAGGTGCTCGCGCACCGCTTCCGCTGCGCCCTCCTCGTTGCCCGACAGGATCGCGAGCACGATCGCCTCGTGCTGCCGGTTCGAATGCTCCACGTTGCGCGGAAGCAACGGGAAGCTGTCGAGCAGCTCGTTGAGCCGTGTGCGGTTGTCGGCCAGCGCCGTCACGAGCGACGGCACTCCGACGATCTCTCCGATCGTCAGGTGCAGACGCGAATCGAGGCGGCGGTAGTCGGCCTCGGATGCTGCGGCGACCTCCCCGAGGCGCGTCCAGAGCAGGGCGCGTGCCTCGCCATCCAGGGTGCGGGTCGCGGCGGCGCGCGCCGCACCCACCTCGAGGATCTCGCGCAACCCGAGGAGGTCGTCCAGCTCTGCTGCCGACGGCGGCGTGACCGGCGCGACGGGCGGAAGCGGGAGGGGATCGGTGACGAAGGTGCCGCCGTAACGGCCGCGCCGCGACGTCAGGTAGCCGGTGTCGCTGAGCTCGCGGATCGCCTCGCGCACGGTGTCGCGGCTGACCGAGAAGCGCACCGCGAGCTCGCGCTCGGACGGGAGCGTCCCACCCGGCGGCACGAGCCCGAGGCGGATGGTCTGCATGAGCCGTGCGGTGGTGTCCTCGAGCGAGTTGCCGGCGCGCACCGGCCGGAAGACGGCGTCGTCGAGCGAGGCCTGGGCCGGCTCCGGAATATCCGTCATGGTCTCGACACGCTTTGCTCCTCGACCGGCGGAGGCTAGAGGGGCGTGACGTAGGCGGCGCTGATGCCGCCGTCGACGAGGAACGTCGACGCGGTGATGAACGACGCGTCGTCGCTCGCGAGGAAGGCGACGGCGGCGGCGAGCTCCTCTGGCTCGGCGAACCGGCCGCCCGGGACGTGGATGAGACGGCGCTGCGCACGCTCGGGATCCTTGGCGAACAGCTCCTTGAGCAGCGGTGTGTTCACCGGTCCCGGGCAGAGCGCGTTGACCCGGATGCCCTGACGCGCGAACTGCACGCCGAGCTCGCGGGTCATCGCGAGCACCCCGCC
>JBDSKH010000201.1:0-3562 GCA_039917005.1 Pseudolysinimonas sp. | reverse complement strand
TAGTCGTAGCTCGACACCGCATCTGCGCCGTACTGTTCGACGGCCTTCGCCTCGGTGAGACCCACCGACGCGACCTCGGGGTCGGAGTACGTGACCTTGGGGATGTTGACGTCGGCGACGACGACAGGGTTCAGGCCGGCGATCTCTTCCGCCACGAAGATGCCCTGCTGGAATCCGCGGTGCGCGAGCTGCAGACCGGGGACGATGTCTCCGACGGCCCAGACGCCGGGGATGTTGGTGCGCAGGCGCTCGTCGGTCAGCACGAACCCGCGGTCCATGGTGACGCCGACCTCTTCGAAGCCGAGGCCGGCCGTCGACGGGCCACGCCCGACAGCGACGAGCAGCAGGTCGGCCTCGACCGTCTCGCCGTTCTCGAGCGAGACGACGACGCCCGTCTCGCTCTGGGTCACGCCGGCGAAGCGAACGCCGACCTTGAACTCGATGCCGCGCTTGCGGAACGCGCGCTCGAACGACTTGCTGATCGACTCGTCCTCATTCGGGACCAGGTGGGGCAGAGCCTCGATGATCGTCACCTCGGCGCCCCACGAGCGCCACACGCTAGAGAACTCGACGCCGATGACGCCGCCGCCGAGCACAGCGACCTTGCGCGGCACGAACTGCAGCTCGAGAGCCTGCTCGGAGGTGATGACCCGGCCGCCGATCTCGAGACCGGGGAGACTGCGCGAGTACGAACCGGTGGCGAGGACGACGTTCTTGCCGGTCACCGTGATGTCGCCGACCTGGACGGTCGTCGGCGAGGTCAGCTTGCCTTCGCCTTCGATCGTGGTGATGCCGCGAGCCTTGATCAGACCCTGCAGGCCCTTCCACTTGCTCGCGACGACCTCTTCGCGGTACGCGGTGACGCCGGCGATGTCGATACCGGAGAACGTCGAGGTGACGCCGTACTTGGCCGATTCGCGGGTGACGTCCGCGACCTCGGCGGCGTGGAGGAGGGCCTTGGTGGGGATGCAGCCGACATGCAGGCAGGTACCGCCGACCTTGCCCTTCTCGATCAGGCCAACGGTGAGGCCGAGCTGGCTCGCGCGCAGGGCGGCTGCATAGCCGCCGCTACCCGCACCCAGCACGACAAGGTCAAAGTTCTGCTCGGACACCCGGCGACTCCTTGTGCAAGTTTTGCAGCTGGCACCGCTGCAGCTGGCACCGCGTCAGGGGTGGCGTTGCGGTGCTCGGGATGGCAAGGATTTCCTTGCCGTATCGACCCTACTACGGCTCCGAAAAGACTTCTGTCAGAGCGAGGAGTGTGCGGATCGAGGCGCCGGTCGGGCCCTTGCCGTTCATCCCGTGGGGGCTGCCGGCATTGCTGGCCGCTCCGGCGATGTCCAGATGTGCCCACGGGATCGGCGTCGCATCCGCACCCTCGCCGCGCGTGCCGACGAAGTGCTGGAGGAAGAGGCCCGCGACCAGCATCCCGCCCACCGGCTGTCCCGGTCGTCCGTTCGTGATGTCGGCGACGTCGCTGTCGAGCATGGCGCGCAGCTCCGCCGGAAGCGGCATCGCCCACAGGGTCTCGCCCGCGCTCGCGCCGGCCGCGATGATGCGGTCCATCAGGGCGGTGTCGCCCATGACCGGGATGACGCGCTCACCCATCGCGGTCCGTGCGGCGCCGGTCAGAGTGGCGACGTCGACGATGGCGTCGGGCTGCTCTTCGCTCGCCGCGGCCAGACCGTCGGCGAGCACGAGGCGGCCCTCCGCGTCGGTGTTCAGCACCTCGACCGTGGTCCCCCCGCGGATGCGGAGCACGTCGTTCGGTCGCATCGACGACCCGGACGGCATGTTCTCCGCGATGCACAGGCGCGCCGTGATCCGCACCGGGACGCCGAGCCGGGCTGCAGCCAGCGTGACGGCCAGCACGGTGACCGCGCCCGTCATGTCGTACTTCATCCCGACCATCGACGCGGCGGGCTTCAAGGAGAGGCCACCGGAGTCGAACGTGATCCCCTTGCCGACGAAAGACAGGTGCTTCGTCGCACCCGCAGGGGAGTAGCGCACTGTGACCATCCGCGGGCCCCGTGGTGATCCAGAGCCAACGCCGAGCAGGCCGCCATAGCCGCCATCTTCCAGTTGCACCTCGTCGAGCACCTCGACATCGACCGGGAGCCCCTGAGCGAGGTCGGCGGCCGCCGCGGCGAGCGTCTCGGGATACAGATCAGAGGGTGGGGTGTTGACCAGGTCGCGCACCGTGTGCACGGCGATGACGAGGGCCGTGGCCCTGGCCAGGAGCCCGGGAACGTCGGCGTCCACATCCTCGGGAAGATGCACCGAGATCTCGTCCGCGGGAGTCTTCGTGGTCCCCAGCGACCCGACCCGGTATCCGGTGTACGCATACGCGCCGATGCCGGCCCCTTCGAGCACCGCTGCGACGTCGGCGGCCGAGGTGACCGGCAGGGCGATCGCCAGCCGCTCGATCCCGGTCAGCTGGCGCGCGGCCGAACCGGCGGCGAGGCGCAGCCCATCGGGGGTGACCGGGCCGCTTCCGATGCCGATGAGAGCGATGGGTGCGCCGCCGGAGGGCGCCGGAAGGCGGCGCAGCTGATCGGCGGCGCCTGTCGCGCCGATCGGCACCAGCGCGTCGGCGATGGACGCGAACGCCGGGTTCTCCGACGCAAGGCGCGGGCCGTCCGCCGTCTTCACCACGCCGAGCACCAGGATCTCCGCATCGGCTGTCTCGGGCGCGGTGCGGGTGATCGAGAGCGAGGGGACGGCCATGCGGCCAGCGTATTGCTGTTCGCTGTCAGCATGACGGCATGGGCGGTGCGATCCTGCGCCCGCACAGCGGCCGGTTCTAAAATCGGGGTATGCGCGACTCGGACGGCCTCTACGATCTCTCGATCGACGTCTCCCCGGTGCCGCACGGCCTGCACCTCGTCGCCGGCCTGACCGGATTCGCCGACGCGGGTTCGGCCGTGACCCAGTTCAGCCAGTACCTGCTCGAGACGCTCGAGGTGCGTGAGATCGTGCAGTTCGACACCGATGCCCTGCTCGACTACCGGGCCCGCCGCCCCACCATGTACTTCGATCAGGATCACCTGACCGACTACCGTCCCGCGAAGCTGTCCCTCTATCTGGCGAAGGATGAGCTGGGGCAGCCGTTCCTGCTCCTTACCGGATTCGAGCCCGACTTCCAGTGGGAGCGTTTCACTCAGGCGGTTCTGCAGCTCGTCGAGCGCTACGAGGTCAAGGACACCACGTGGGTGCACGCGATCCCGATGCCGACTCCGCACACGCGCCCGATCGGCGTGACGGTGAGCGGCAATCGCACCGAACTCATCGACGCGATGTCGATCTGGCGTCCCCACACGCAGGTGCCGACCAATGCCCTCCACCTGCTCGAGTACCGCCTCGCCGAATCCGGGCACCCGACCGCGGGTTTCGTGCTGCTCATCCCTCACTACCTCGCCGACACCGAGTACCCGCTCGCGGCCGTGAGCGCCCTCGAGAGCATCAGCGCCGCGACCGGCCTGATCTTCCCGACCGACCGCCTGCGCGAGGACAACCGGGAGTTCCTGCAGAAGGTCGATGACCAGGTGCAGAAGAACTCGGA
>JBDSKH010000200.1:0-3673 GCA_039917005.1 Pseudolysinimonas sp. | reverse complement strand
GCTAGAGTTCTTTGATGCTCGATACGTCCACGCTGCGGTAGTGCAGGTGCGCGTCGACGCGCGGCATGTACTTCGCGAGGAATGCGCGGTCGGTGCCGATCGTGTTGCCGGCGAGCGGCGCCGTGTTGTGCTCGGGCACGAAGCGGAGGATGTATTCGAGTACCTCGTACTCGGCCTCGGCGAGAGTCTTGCCGTTCGGGATCTCGGTGAGCAGCCCGCTCTCGGCGTGCATGTTGGTGACGAAGTCGCCCATGTTGGCGAGCGCGGTCTTGTCGGGCTTGATGACGATGGTGAACCCGTCGTCGAGCGGCTTCAGGTCATAGTCGGTGACCACGACGGCGACCTCGACGAGTTCATCCACCGCGAGATCGAGACCCGTCATCTCGCAGTCGATCCAGACCAGCACGTCGGGAGAAGCCACATCCCGAGTCTAACGAGGGGTAGGACGGGGATTCCGCGAGTCCCCCCGGCAGGATTCGAACCTGCGACAAAACGGGTAGAAACCGTTCGCTCTGTCCTCTGAGCTACGGGGGGAGACACTACGAGCACAGAATACCGAGTGTTCCTGCCTCGACGCCTCAGTTCGACCAGGCGCAATGCGAGGATGGCTGAACGTCGCTCATCTCAGGAGGCATCGTGGCACGACCGGCATTCAGTGGCCGTCGTGCGCTCTCCCGGATCGGTCAGCTGCTCGCGTTCGCTGGCGTCGTCATGCTCGTGGCCGGATTCCTGGCGTTCCTCGGGGGAGCCGCCGCGCCCGTGCTCGATGCCGGCGCCCGCCGTCTGGTCGACGGTGCCGGCGCGACCGGCTCGACGGTCCGCATCCAGACCCGGCTCACCGACGATGCAGACGATCAGGATGCCGGGGTGCAGCAGGCGATCGAGGTCGCCCTGCGCGGTCTCCCGGCGACCGTGCACCGCAGCGTGCTCGCGGAGTCGGCCCCGGCCGAAGTCGATGACGAGCCGGTGCGGGTGCAGGCGCTGGCAGATCCGGACCTGCCCGGTGCGGCCCAACTGACCGCCGGGGAGTGGCCGGATGCCGTCGACGAGGGCGCTCTGCAGGCTGCGGCCGCAGGGTCGATGGGTGTCGGCATCGGCGACGAGGTCGTCGTCGGCGACCTTCCTGTCACGATCGTCGGGACCTGGGTCGCGAACGATCCGGCCGCCGACCGCTGGTTCGGCGATCCGGCTGTCGGATCGGGCAGCGACGGCGACGCGAAGGGTCCGCTGCTCGTCGACGAATCGGTGCTCGCGCCGCTCGACGAGCACCCGTTCGTGCGATGGACGATCGTCCCCGAACCCTCCGCCATCCAGCTCTCGACGCTCGGCACCTGGGCCGACGCGCTGGCCCGACTGGACGCAGAGGTCCGTCGCCTGCCCACGACGAACAGCTCGCTGGATGTGCTCGGCACCCTCCCGGCCACCCTCGCCCGCACGAGTCGCTCGACGAGCGTCGCCGCCGGCATCCTGGGCCTCCCTCTTGTGCTCCTCGTGGTCGCGGGCGGCGTGGTCCTCGGGCTCATCGCCCGGGCGATCGCCTCGGGGCGACGGGTCGAGTTCGCTCTGCTGCGCGCGCGCGGGGCGTCCTTGCGGGCCCTGACGGGCGCGGCGGCCCGGGAAGCGGCGGTCGCCGCCCTCGTCGGCGGGCTCGTCGGCACCGCAGCCGCCGTGGCTGTGCTGATGTTGGGCATCCCGGTCCCCATCCCCGGAGCGGCCTCGGTCACAGTCGTCGTGTTGTCTGCCGCGGTCGCCGCCGCGGTCGTCCTGCTCGCCATCGCGCTGGCCACGATCGTCACGGTCGTGGAGCTGCGAGCGCCTGTCACCGGGCGCGCCGAATCGGGCCGCGCCGCGCTGCTCGCGTCCCTCGGTCCTCTCGTCCTCGCCGCGGTCGCTGCCGGACTCGCCCTGGCGCAGTTCGTGGCGCTCGGGGGCCCGATCGTCGTCCGCGCCGATGACACCGTGCGCACGGACCCCCTCGCGCTGGCAGCGCCGATGGCGGTGCTCGTCGCGGCGGCGCTGGCGGCACCGGTGGTGATCGGGCCGCTGTCCCTCATCGCCGAGCGGATCGCGCGGGGCAGCCGCGGCATCCTGCCCGTGCTCCCGCTTCGCCAGCTGGCACGCCGTGCCCGCTCGGTCGCCGCGGGCGTGCTCGTGATCGCACTCGCGACGGGGGCGGTGGTGCTCGTGGGCGCGTTCCAGCTGTCGGCTCAGGATGCGGCGGCGCGAGCCGAGCGGGCCGCGACCGGCGCCGACCTGCGGCTGCAATATGCGGTTCGCGCGACCGTTGGCGAGGGTTTCCCGGCTGCGAGCGCTGCCGACGTGGCCGGCATCACCGGCATCGACGACTCGTTCGCGGTACTCGCGCAGGTGTCGAGCCTCGGGCAGGACGCGATCCCGCTGGTCGCCGCCGACCCGGGACGGCTTGCCACGCTGACCGGCATCGATCCGGCCTTCGCGGCTCTCACCGGCGACCTCACGAGCGCACGGGCGGTCGTTCCCCTGCCGGAGGGCGCCGACGAGCTCACCGTGACCGGCTCCCTCTCTCCCGCGGGCGACGTTCCGGAGACGACCGAGATCGACATCGTGGCATGGCTGACCGACGCCGACGGCTCTGCTCTCTTCGCGCGGCTGGGTTCCGTGCCCGCATCGATCGCGGGGCCGGTCTCGGTGAGCGGGCCGCTCCCCGAGGGCGCGACGGGCATCCTGGCGCTGGCCTTCTCGCCTGCACCGACTCTGCCGCCGGGCGCATCGATCGGCGTGCACCTCGACGGTCTGTCGACGCCCTCGGGCGATGTCGAGTGGACGGGCTCACGCGAGATCGGCGTCAGCGAGCCGCAACGCATCCTGCCGCCCGTACCCGACGGCGGACTGCCGGTCGTTCTCTCCCGCGAGCTCTCCGACCGCCTGGGCGCCGAGGTCGGCGTACAGCTCGGGATGCGCGTCGGCGGCGTGCCGGCACAGATCGTGCTGCGTGTGGCCGGGGTGCTCGACCGGCTGCCCGGTCTGGCGGGTCCGCTCGGAATGGTGACCGATCTGCAGTCGCTCGAGACCGCGGCGCTGGCCGTCAGCGGATCGGTGCCCGCGGCGAACGAGCTGTGGCTGACCGCCCCCGATCCGGATGCTGCGCTCACCGGCCTGCGCGAGTCGCTGACCGTGCGCGCATCGATCGTCACGCCCTCGACCGTGTCGACCCGCCCCGTGCTGGAGCCTGCGATCGCCCTCTTCGCCGCCGGCGCGGCCGCGACGGTCGTGCTCGCGATCCTGGGTTTCGCCGCGGTGGCCGCCGCGATCGGCCGGCAGCGCCGCATCGAGTTCACGCCGCTCCGCTCGCTCGGACTCACGCCCGCGCGCGTGCGGCGCGCGCGGGCGATCGAACTCGTGGCCAGCGCCCTGCTGGCGATAGCGCTGGGTGTCGGCGCCGGAATCTTGACGGCTGTGCTGGTGGTCCCGGGTCTCGTGGCGGTGGCGACGTGAGCGCCCGGCGCCGCGGGCCCGTCGGGCTCGCGCTGCGGGCGGCCATGACGACCCCCGCGCTCTCGCTCTTCGCGCTGCTCATTGTCGCGGCGACGGCCTTCGTGGGGTCGGCGGCGCCCGGGCTGCTGCAGCAGGCGCAGACGCAGAGCCTGCAGTACTCGCTGAGGGCCATCGCCCCGTCGTTGCGCGACCTGACGGC
>JBDSKH010000199.1:0-23846 GCA_039917005.1 Pseudolysinimonas sp. | reverse complement strand
GGCCGAACGCCGGGGGCCCGTGCGCCGGGCGATCGCCGCGAACTTCGCCGGACCGCAGATCGTCTCTGCCCACGTCACCACGGGTCTCATCGACGAGTGGATCACACAGGCCGCCTACCGCCGGCTGGGTGAGCTGGCCGGCGGACTGCACTCCGTCGTCGATCGCATCATCACGATCAAGGACCGCCACATCCGGTTCCTCTCCGAGGAGGCGCAGCGCCGCCTGGCCGCATCGCGGCGTGCCAGCAAGCTGACCCGCATCGAGATCAAGCGGGCCGCGTGGCCGATCGGGTCGGTCGACCGCGCAGCCGCCGATCGCACCTTCTTCGAGCAGATCGTCTTCGGCACTCCAGAGGGCGCCGACGAGGCCTCGCGCATCAGCGACCTCGTCGCCGCTCTGCCCGGTCTCGCGTCGGTGGCCCCCACCGTTTCTGCGAGACTTGTGCCGTGACACCGAAGCGAGCCGCCACCGATCTCGGTCGCTCGCACGTCTTTCTCACCGGAGCAACGGGTTTCGTCGGGCAGGCCGTGCTGGAGCGTCTGCTCTCGGACCACCCCGAGACCACGATCTCGATCCTCGTCCGCGCCAAGGCCGGAGCCGACACGGCCGACCGCGTGCGGGTTCTGCTGAAGAAGCCGGCGTTCGACTCCTGGCGTGAGCGCGTCGGCGACGCGGCCGTCGAGAAGGCCGCGAAAGAGCGCATCCGCGTGGTCGAGGGCGCCATGGGCTCCATCCCGCAGCTCCCCAAGGACCTGGATGTCGTCATCCACAGTGCCTCGGTCGTCTCGTTCGACCCGCCCATCGACGAGGCGTTCGACACCAACGTCAACGGTGCCCTGCAGCTGTACGAGAACCTGCTGGCGGCCAAGGGCGACCCGCGCGTGGTGCACGTCTCCACCTGCTACGTCGGGGGCTTGCGCAAGGGCGTCGCACCCGAGGCCAGGCTCACGCATGCCGTGGACTGGCGCAGCGAGTACGCGGCGGCGAAGTCGTCGCGCGACCGGATCGAGATGCTGTCGCGTGAATCCGACCAGTTGCGCGTTTTCATGGATGCTGCGCGGGCCAAGCACGAGAAGGAGGGCCCGCAGGCGGTCGCCACCGCCAGCGAGAAGGCCCGGGTCGCGTGGGTGCGTGCCGAGCTCGTGGATGTCGGACGCACCCGCGCCCAATCGCTCGGCTGGACCGACGTCTACACGCTGACGAAGGCCTTCGCCGAACGCGCTGCCGAAGAGCTCTGGGGCGAGAACGGCCACCGTCTCTCGGTCGTGCGGCCGGCCATCATCGAGAGCGCGCTGCGGCATCCGTTCCCGGGCTGGATCGACGGCTTCAAGGTCGCCGATCCGCTGATCATGGCGTACGGGCGCGGGCTGCTCCCGGAGTTCCCGGGGCTGCCCGACTCGATCCTCGACGTCATCCCGGTCGACTACGTGGTGAACGCGATCATCGCGGCCGCCGCCAACCCGGCCGAGAAGAACAAGCCCGAGTACTACCACGTCGCATCCGGGGCCTCGAACCCGCTCCCGTTCCACGAGATCTCCGGGTATGTGAACAACTTCTTTGTCGCGAACCCGATGAAGGACAAGTCGGGCAAAGAGATCGCAGTCCCGACCTGGAAGTTCCCGGTCGGCAACAAGGTGGAGCGCGACGTCCTTCGCAAGGAGCGGCTCGTCATCCGGCTGGAGCGCTTCCTCGGCCGCATGCCCGACACCGATCGGGTGCGCCGCTGGCACACCCAGATGATCAAGAACATCTCCGACCTCGAGACGCTGCGCAATTTCGTGCAGCTCTACCGGGTCTACGTCCGCACCGAGATCATCTTCGACGACCGCAACCTGCGCGCATTGCACGCCGCCATCCCGGCGAAGCTGCAGGACGATCGCGGTTTCGACATCGCGGCGATCGACTGGAAGCGCTACATGCTCGAGGTGCACATCCCGGCGATCACGGCGCTGACGAAGGCGTTCTCGCGCGACCGCGCCGCATCGAAGGCCGCCGACCTGGAAGCCAAGAAGCCCCCGAAAGAGCTGCCGAAGACATCCAAGGCCATGGCGGTCTTCGACCTCGAGGGCACCGTCGTCGACTCCAACATCGTGCAGCAGTACCTCTGGGTGCGCACCGCCGGCGTTCGGAAGGCCGCCTGGCCCGCCGAGGTCGCCCGCATCCTGGCATCGTTGCGCGGTCTACTGCGTGCCGAGGCTCGCGACCGCGGCGAGTTCGTGCGCACCTTCCTGCGCCGCTACGAGGGGATGCCGGTCGCGCGACTGGACAAGATCGTGCGCGGCGCCTACGCCGACACCGTCTACCGGCACACCAGCCCCGCGGCCATCGAGGCCATCAAGAAGCATCGGGCGGCCGGGCATCGCACGGTGCTGGTGACCGGATCCATCCAGACCCTCGCCGAACCTCTCGCCGGCCTGTTCGACGACGTCGTCGGCGGACATATGCACGAGCGCGACGGCATCCTGACCGGCTACCTGGCGAAGCCGCCGCTCGTCGATGAGGCCCGCGCTGCCTGGGTGCGCAAATATGCCGAAGAACACGGTCTCGACCTGGCGCTCTCGTACGGCTACGGTGACAGCCACGCCGACCTGGTGTGGCTTGAATTGCTGGGAAACCCCCATGCGGTCAACCCCGACACCCAACTCCAGCGCGAAGCGCAACGAAGACACTGGAAGATCGACAAGTGGAAACGCGGCAATCGTTCACCCAAGCGTGATGTTATTGACGCTACGGCGAGCCGCACAGCAGCGAAGTAGAGGACCAGCCCATGGCATTCGACATCGACAAGTACACCGCGAACTCGACCGCGGTCGGCTGGGACGACCTCGATTTCGACGAGTTCGACCGCACGCCGCTGCCGGCGTCGACCCTCCGCATCCTGCGTTATATGTGCGATGTGGAATATCACACCGTCTGCTACCTGCGCGATCTGCTGACCACCCCGTCGCACAAGGAGCCGGAGATCGGCGCCTTCATGACGATGTGGAACCGTGAGGAGTTCTGGCACGGCGAGGCGCTCTCCGCCGTCCTTGGCAAGCACGGCATGGCCGTCGACTTCGACGAGCTAAAGGCCACCCGCGTGAAGCTGGGCTGGAAAGACCGTCTCGACCCGATCAAGCAGTCGATGATGGGCGGGCTCGTCGGCCACGACTTCGTCGCCGTGCACATGGCGTGGGGCGCCGCCAACGAGTGGTCGGCGAATTCCGCCTACCTGCGCCTCGCCAAGCAGGAGAACCACCCCGTGCTCGCCGAGCTCCTGAAGCGGATCGCCGCGCAAGAGACCAAGCACGTCGCGTTCTACGCCTCGCAGGCCCGTGATCGCCTCGCCGCGTCCAAGAAGGCGCGCGTCATCGCGCGGTTCGCGCTGAACAAGTTCTGGCGCCCTGTCGGTTCTGGCATCTCATCGGAGGCCGAGGTCGGCCATGTCATGGGCGTGCTGTTCGCCGGCACCGAGGGACGCAAGCTGGTGCGCGACATGGACTCGCACATCGCGAAGCTCCCCGGCCTGGAGGGCCTGACCATCGTCGAGAACGCGCTCAACGGGTACGGCATCCCTGCCGAGGGACCGGGCACCGAAGAACTGCGGCGCGAGGTCGTCGCCGCCTAGTCGGGGATTCCGCCTCGGCTACGCGGGCGACCAGCGGTGGGTGTACGGACTGCCGAGGGTGTGGGTGGTCATGGTCGAGCCGTCGCAGACGACCTCCATGTTCGCCTCGCCGAGAGTGTCGCTCGGCAGCGCGATCGGCTCCTCGGTATTGACGCCGTTGATCGCCGTGATGTTCTGAACCTCGTAGCCGCCGTTGTTCCAGTCGTCGAATTCCAGCACGTTGCTGTCGCCGACCCATCCCCACTGGCCGAACGGCTCACCGGTGTGAATCTGGACGACGGTGATCTGCGGGCCTGCGCCTGAAGTGACGGTCAACGAGAAGGTCGCGTCGACGCTCATGGACGCCTCGCCGGAGTCGGCGAACGTGATCGAATGGCGACCGACCCCGGCGTACTCGATGACTTCGAGTCCATCCGATGCCAACTCGATCGCCATCTGACTGGCGAGATCCGGGAGGTCGAGGTCCCACGTGCGGGTGAGGCAACCCGTGTCGACCGCCGATGCGGCCGGCGCCTCCTCGGCCGGGTCAGCGGCTCCGTCGTCGACACCGCCGCCCGAGCAGGCACTCAGGAGGAGCAGCGCCACGACCGCGCCTGCGGTGGGCGCCGTTTGCAGCACGTTACCGGCCACGGCCGCCACCCGTGTTCTGCTTGCCGTTCTCGCGGTCGTCCTCCGACTCGTTGCGCGCGGCCTCGACCGTCGTCTCGCGGTCGCTGATCCCCTGGCCGGTCAGGCTGTTCTCGACGTCCTCCGACATCCCCGAGTCCACTGAGTCCCAGGTCTGCGCCGAGCCTCCGGACTGGCTGCCGCTCGCATTGCTGCCGTCGTGCTTCTCGGTGTCGTTCTCGCTGTCGTTGCTCATGGGCTCAGTCTGTCGCCCGCGGCTGCGAGAATCGACAGGATGAGCCTGCGCGCAGAGACCTCCCAGCAGGGTCCCGCGCTCGGGCCGGCGGGGCTCGTCCTGCTCGGGCTGATCTGCCAGGAGGCGGGCGCCGGCATCGCGGTCACGCTGTTCCCCCAGGCCGGGGCCGTCGGCATGGTCGCCCTGCGCCTCGGGTTCTCCGCCGTGATCCTGCTCCTCGTGTTCCGTCCCCGGCTGCCCGGGCGCTCGGCTGCCGACTGGCGCACGGTGCTCGCCTTCGGACTCGCTTTCGCGGTGATGAACGTGGTCTTCTACCTCTCCTTGACGCGGCTGCCCCTCGGCGCCGCCGTCACGATCGAATACCTCGGCCCGCTGGTGCTCTCGGTCGTGGTCAGCCGGCGCGCGTCTGCGTGGCTCTGGGCCGTTCTCGCGCTCGCCGGCGTCGCGTTGCTCGGTCGCGGCGGCTTCGACCATCTCGACCCGCTCGGCGTACTGTTCGCGCTCGCAGCGGGAGTCATGTGGGTCGCCTACATCCTCCTCTCGGCGCGCACCGGCCGGCACTTCGACCGGCTCGATGGGCTCGCGATCGCGATGGCGATCGGCGCCATCGTCACGATCCCGTTCGGCGTCGTGAGCGCCGGACCGGCCCTCTTCCACCCGATCGTGCTGCTGCTGGGGCTCGCCGTCGCCATCCTGTCGTCGGCTGTGCCGTACGGGCTCGAGCTGCTCGCCCTCCGGCGCCTCCCCGCCGCCACGTTCTCGATCCTGATGAGCCTCGCCCCCGCCCTCGCCGCGATCGCGGGCCTGCTCATCCTCCAGCAGCCGCTCACGATCCTGGATGCGGTGGCGATCCTCCTGGTCGTCGTCGCGAGCATGGGTGCGGTCCGCGCCGCCGATCGCTCGCGCCGCCTGCGCCAGACCGACGTGGAGCCGGCGCCCTAGACAACCCGTCACTCGGTGGGTGGCGGATCCCAGATGGTCCAGAGCGCTGCGGCGAGGCCGAAGCGGTTCGAGAGATGACCGTTGCAGATCACGGCGATCGTCGTGTCGCGGTCCGCCGACACCGTGAAGTCGGAGACGTACCCGCCCCAGCGGCCGGTGTGGTTGAGGTCGCCATCGACCTCGATATCGATGGCGGCGGCGTAGAGCTCGCCGGCGCCCTCGTCGACAGCGCCGACGGAGAAGTCGTCCTGGACCATCGGGCCGGTGCGGTACTGATCGCCCCAGCGGGCCAGTTCCGACGGCGTCGTGATGATGCCGGTGTGACCGTAGGCGGTCCACCCCGACTCCTCCAGCTGAAGGGTGTCGCCGTAGGCCCGCGCAATGTCCGGTGCGTGAAGCGTGGGGGCGACCACCATAGCGAGGCCTAGCGGCTCGAAGATGCGCTGGGCGAGGAAGTCGGGCAACGTCAGGCCGCTGACCCGGTGCACGACCTCCGCGAGCAGGACGTAGTTCGAGTTGGAGTACTCGTAGCCGGAGCCGGGCTCGAGCTTCGTCTCGCGCGCGATCGCCTTGACCGTCGCCGCCTGATCGGCGGGGTCCGCGAACCCGATGCCCACCTCATCCAGCTCGACCCAGAAGTCGGGGATGCGGCTCGTGTGATGGATGAGCTGGTCGAGCGTGACGGTACCGCCCCAGGAGGGCAGACCGTCGACGTAGGCGCCGATGGGATCCGAGACGGAGAGCAGGCCGTCGCGTTGCAGCATCAGGATGGCGGTGGCCGTGAACTGCTTCGAGACCGACGCGATGTCGAACCGGGTCGCTGTGGTGACGGGAGTCCCGGCGGCGAGGTCGGCGAGACCGCCCGCCCCTGCCCAGATCACCGAGCCGCCCACGCCGACGGCCGCGGAGCATCCGGGTTCGGTGGCCGGCACCAGCGACGCGACCGCCTCGTCGCTGAGCAGCGACTGCTCGGCGATCCGGTCACGTGCCATCGTCCCGGCGATCGGGGTGTCGTGCGCGACCCGGTTCGGTGCGGCCGCGCATCCGGCGAGAACGGCGACCGCGGCGCAGGCGAGCAGCCCCCGTGTCACCCGCCGCGACGATCTCACGGGCTCAACGGTATCCCGGTCAGGTGGCGGCGACCCTGAACCTTACGAAGCGGTGACAGCGCCACGATCCGCGTCGGGACCCGCGATCGCGATCACCGTCCGCCGGCTGGGTGCCGAGACGGAGGCCCGAGCGGTCGCCCCGTTCCTGGTGTTCGGATCCGCCGCGGTCTGGATGGCTGTTTCGGCCGACGCGATGTTCGGCGCGTTCGCGGTCTGGGGCGTGTGCTGCCTGGCGATCTCGGCCACCTCGGAGCGGCGGGTCGCCCTGGTCGGCTGGAGCGTCGCATCCGGACTGCTGCTCGGCTCGTGCGTCATGTTGTCGTACGGCTTGCCCCTGGTCGGGTTACCCGCCATCGCCATCCTGTGGGCGGCGCGCGAATGGCGGCCCCTGGCCGGCGCGATCACTACGGCTGCCGCGGTCGTTGTCGGCTTCGCGGTCGCGGGGTTCGCGTGGTGGGACGCCTACCCCGTCCTGGTCACCCGCTACTACGCCGGGATCGCGGCGCACCGCCCGTACGCATACTGGGTGTGGGCAGACCTCGCCGCTCTGGCCGTCAGCGCGGGGCCGCTGGTCGGAGCGTCGATCGCGCTCGCTGTATCGCGGGTCCGGGGCTGGCGGGATGCTGTCGCGGGCCGTCGCGTGATCGTGCTGCTCACGGTCGCAGCGGCTCTCAGCATCCTGCTGGCCGACGTCTCGGGAATGAGTAAGGCGGAGGTAGAACGCATCTGGCTGCCGTTCGTTCCTTGGCTGCTGCTCGGCGCAGCGTTCCTCCCCGATCGCTGGCGGCGATTCGCGCTCGCCGGCCAGCTGGGTTTCGCCCTCATCGTGCAGCACTTGCTCGACACCACGTGGTGAGCAGGCCGGAGGATGCAGCGCTATTGGAGCATCGCCCGCATCTCGGCGATGGCCTCGTTGGGGTGGAAGTTGTCGGGGTCGCGGATGATCTGCACCGCAGCGCCCTGGAGGAATGCGATGACGATGGAAGACATCACCGTCGCGTCGACACCGCGTCGCAGCTCGACCCCGTCGAGTGCCGATTCGAACGACCGCCGGTAGTTGGCGAGTGCCTCGCGGATGCGGGCGCGGTAGAGCTCGTCACTCCGCACGAAGTAGAACATGAAGATCAGCTCGACGACCGGAGCCTGGCGTCGCAATCCCTCCATCTCGGCCGCGACCATGTCCCCGAGCTGACGGCGGCCCGCCTGGGTGGTGCGCAGGTCGCGGTCCGCATCGAGGGTCCGGGCGAGCACGACGTCGAGGAGCGCGAGCATCAGCCCGTCGTGACTCCCGAACTTCTGGCGGACCGACTCCGGCGATACCCCAGCCAGCTCGGCTGCCTGTTCGATCCCCACCCCGTCCAACCCGTGCTCGACAGCGAGGTGGAGGGCGGCGTGCACGATGCTGTTGCGCAGATCCGGCTGGGGGTCCTTCGCGCCGTCCACCGTCTGCGGATAACGTTCGATCTTCCATCCGTTGTCGCGACGCACGCGAATGCCACCGGTCATGGACCAATCATCCCCCGTCGCCCAGGCGATCATGACCCGGGACCTCTGGCCCTGCCGCGAGGCGCCGAGCTGACGCACCGTGGTGGCGTCTACGAAAGGACTCCGCCATGGAACGCGTGCTCATCGGGATCGATAACGAGGCGCCGAGCCAGGTCGCGGTCGACTGGGTCATCCGGCGCTCACGCAGCGTAGACGTGCGCGTCCGTCTGGTGACGGCCTTCGACATGCTGCTCGACGACGCCGCGAAGGACCAGGCCCGGCTCGACGAAACCCGTCGGCGCATCAGCGAAGCCGCTCCGGAGGTCGTGATCGAGACCGAACTGGTCGACCACTCCATCTGGAGCGCGCTCGTCGAGGCGTCGCGGGACGCTGACCTGCTGGTGATCGGCTTCCATCGCGGCAGGCCGATCCGGTCGGCCCTGTCCGGCGACCTTCCCGGACGCCTGGCCGCCCTCTCGAAATGCCCGATCGTGATCGTGCCCGACGACTGGTGCGCCCGCGACGGCGAGATCGTCGTCGGGATCGCCGATGATCCCTTCGAGTCCGACTCGGCGCTCGTCTTCGCCGCCCGCGAGGCAGATGCGTGCGGGAGGCGACTCAATCTCGTTCACGCCTGGCAGCACCCGACATCCCCGGTCAGGGGAATCGCACCGATCTCCGTCCTTCCTCTTGCAGCCGCCCAGATTCTGCACCGCCGGGTGCTGAGCACGGCCGGCGACCTGGTCCATCGTGTAGCCCCCTCCCTGGTACCGCACGAGTCGCTCGTCGAACGGCCCGCGGGCGAGTCATTGCTCGACCACCTGGGAGATGCCGAGCTCGTCGTCGTCGGCGCTCACCCGCCTCAGCTCAGCGATCTGCTCCTCGGTACCGTCGTCAAGCAACTGATGACGCATAGCGCGACTCCCGTCTGCATCGTTCCCCGCGTTCCCGTCGAGGTCCCGGCATGACGCGGGACCTTCGGCCCTTGGCCGGGATCGCCGCGACCGCGAGGGTCGGAACATGACATCGACCACTCTTCCGGCACCGCTCGCGGTGACCACGCCTCGCATCATCGGACGCACGACCGACCAGACCGACATCGTCCACTCCGCTGCCGGCCGCGGCATCCTGAGCCTTCTGCGCCTGGCGACCGGCTTCATCTTCCTCTGGGCCTTCCTCGACAAGACGTTCGGTCTCGGGTTCTCGACGCCAATCGAGCGCGCCTGGATCAACGGAGGCACCCCGAGCCAGGGCTTCCTGAACAGCCCTGCGGTCGTCGGACCGCTGAAGCCGTTCTTCGCCTCGATCGCGAGCCCGATGAGCGATGCGCTCTTCATGGCCGGGATGCTGGGCATCGGCCTCGCAGTGATGCTCGGTATCGGGCTGCGCGTCAGCGCCGTCGCGGGCAGCATCATCATGGTGCTGATGTACCTGGCCGAGTGGCCGTTCGAGGCCAACGCCGGCTCGACCAACCCGGTCGTGGACTACCACATCATCTACGCGCTCGCCCTCATCGTGATCGCCGTTCTCGCCGCCGGTGACACCTTCGGGCTGGGCCGGATCTGGCGCAAGCTGCCGTTCGTGCGCTCGCAGGCCTGGTTGCGCTGACCTTGATCAGCGTGTTGGTGCCCGCGAGATGTGCGATCTGGCGTGGGTGACAGCGGAATTCAAGTCGTCGAAGAGGTGGTTCTGGTGGCGCAGGGATGCGATGACGCCCACGCGGGTGGCCACGGCGAGGTGGTGGGGCTGGATGCCCTTGATGAGCACGGTGATCCCGCGCCGCTCCAGGGCATGGACCATCTCGGTGATGACCTTCGCGCCCGTGGCATCGAGCACCTGGAGTTGTGACAGGCGGAGGATCACCACCGTGACATCGGTGACGCTCGTCACCCGCTCCAGGATGCGGTCGGCCGCCCCGAAGAACAGCGCACCGTCGAGCCGGAAGAGGGCGATGTGCTCATCGCCGGGCAGGGCGGGCAGAGGCAACTCCTCGCGGTGGACCCCACCGGACTGGGCCAGGCGACGGAGGGCGAAGAAGGCGGCCACGGCGATGCCGATGCCGACCGCGACGATCAGATCGAAGGAGATCGTCACGATCGCCGTGAGGACGAACACGGCGGTATCGGCACGGGTGGACCCGACGACGCTCCGAACGGTGGCGAGCGAGATCATGCGGGTGGCGGTGACCATCAGCACGCCGGCGAGGGCGGCCAACGGGATGTTGGACACCACCGTGCTGGCCAGGTAGACGATTCCGAGCAAGACGATCGCGTGAACGATGGCCGACGCCCGGGTGCGCCCGCCGGCGCGAGCGTTGACAGCGGTGCGGGCGATCGCACCGGTCGCCGGCATGCCGCCGAAGAATCCGGAGGCGATGGAGGCCAGGCCCTGTCCGACCAGCTCACGGTCGCCGTCGTACGGCCCGGTGTCGGAGATCGAGGCGGCGACCCGAGCGGACAGGAGCGACTCGATCGCCGCCAGCGCGGCGACGGTCAGGGCCGGACCGATCAGTCCCTGCAGGGTCGCAAGGTCCCATTCGGGAAGGCCGGGGGCCGGAAGAGAAGCCGGCAGATCGCCGATCGTCGCCAGCGGAAGCCCGGTGAGCACGCACACCGTGGTCACGATCGCGATGGCGACGATCGAGCCGGGCAACTGCTTGTGGATGCGGGGTGCCGCCAGCATGATCACCGCGACGACCGCGACGACCCCCAACGACAAGCCGATGCCCGGCCAGTCGACGCCGCCCAGGGACTGCACGGCCGACACGAAGGCATTGCTGCTCGCGCCGGGGGGGACGCCGGCCGCCGCGGGAACCTGCTGCAGGAAGATGATCACCGCGATGCCGAGCGTGAAGCCCTCGATCACCGGCCACGGGATGAACGAGACGACACGACCCAGCTTCGCGATGCCGGCGACGAGGACCACGATGCCCGCCATCACACTCACCACGGCGACGGCGGCCAGACCGTGAGAGGCGACGATCGGTCCCAGAACCACGACCATCGCCCCGGTCGGGCCGGACACCTGGATGTTGGACCCGCCGAACACGGCCGCGACGACCCCGGCCACGATCGCCGTGATCAGGCCGGCCTCGGGCCCCGCACCCGAGCTGACCCCGAAGGCCAGGGCCAGCGGAAGCGCGACGACACCGACCGTGACGCCGGCCAGAGCATCCGATCGCCAGGTGCGCGGAAGCAGGCGGTAGTCCCGCCAGCTGGGCAACAGCGGTTGCAGGTACCGGAGGACTCGCACGTCAGGACGGCCGGGCGGCGACCCGCCCCGCGCCACCATCGAGTTGCGACTGCATCTGCTCGAGGATCTCGAGCTGACGCCGGTTGACCTCGGCGAGTTCGCCGATCTCCTGCCGGGCGGCGACGTTCGTCTCGTAGTCGTGGCGAGCCAGCGCGGCCGCGATCGCATCCTGCCGCTTCGCAGCGATGAGGAGGATCGCACCCTGCAGACCCGCGAGCATGCTGAGGAACAGGTTGAGAAGGATGAATGGGTACGGATCCCACGCCGTGTTCAGCGAGTTGAGGACCGCCCACACGATCATCACCGCGAAGAAGCCACCGACGAACAGCCAGCTCCCCATCCCGTTCCGCAGGCGGTCGGCCGCGCGGTCGCCTCGAGACAGGTTCGACTTCGCGTCCTGATGCCAGTTGGTCAGCGGTCGAGTGGTCATATGCGAGCGCCCGGCGCCGACTCCAGCGCTCATCGTGCCGTGCCGACCCGGCTCTCCCTGCTCGCCTCCCGCGTCAGCGAAGACGCGTCGGAGGGTGCGGGTTCTGGCACGACGCACACCGGAACCTGGCCGTGGTGGAGCATGTGCTGGACGACGGATCCGAGGAGCGTGCCCACTGCGGGCCCATGTCCGCGGGTTCCCAGCACGAGGAGAGCGGCCGAGTCGAGGACACCGTCTAGCTCGAGGGCGGCATTGCCGTGCCGGAGCACGGTGCGGATGCTGACCGACGGCGCCGATGCGCCGATACGGTGCGTGACCCGCTGCAGCAACTCCGCGTGGACCGCCTCGAGGTCCTCCGGCAGGACGATGATGCTGGTCACGGCGTCCATGGCCGCCACGGGAAGATGCCAGGCGTGGACCGCGGTCAGCTCTGTGTCGCGTGCCATGGCCTCTCGTGCCGCCCACACCGTTGCCGCATCCGAACTGTCGTCGTCGGCCGCCCCGAGCACGATGCCCGACCGACCCGGTGCCCAGTCATCCGGGACGACGACCGTCGCGCAATGCGAGCGGGTCACCACGGCGGACGGGAAGGCGCCGGTCAGCACGGACCGGACGTGACGATGCGGGTGCGACCCGATGACGACGAGGTCGGCGTCCGCGGAGCGCTCGATGAGGCCCTCGAGGATCGACCGGTCGGCGAGTTCCACCTCGACATCCACGGTCGGGCACGCCGCTTGGATGCGGTGGCGGGTGGCAGCCAAGATGTCGTTGTCCGCGACGGGGTTGTCGACGAGCATGTCGAAGGCGGTGAAGAGCTTCACCTGGATGGCGACGGTCGCGGCCCGCTCGATCACCCAGTCGACCGCAACCTGACTGGCTTGCTCTTGGTCGATCCCGATCAGCACTCGCTCCATGGTCGTACCCTTCTCTCCCGAAATGGTTCGACCCCAGGTTCCCGCGGCGCAGAGAGGCGCCCCAGGGTCCTTGGTCCCGTCGAGATCAGGCCGGCCAGCGCCAGTCCGCGACGACGGGGATGTCCTCCCCGTGCTCGCGCGTGTATGCCCGGGCCTCGAGCCGGGCATCCTCGAGCTCCTGACGGAATCCGCCATGGGTCGCCGCGAGGCCGGGCACACGATCGAGGACGTCGATCGCGAGACGGTACCGGTCGAGATCATTGAGCATCACCATGTCGAAGGGCGTGGTCGTCGTGCCCTTCTCGATGAAGCCGCGCACGTGGAGGTTCTCGTGGCCGCGCCGGCGGTAGGTCAGCCGGTGGATCAGCCACGGGTAGCCGTGGTACGCGAAGATCACCGGACGGTCGGCCGTGAACACGGCGTCGTATTCGCGATCGGAGAGCCCATGCGGGTGCTCGCCCTCGGACTGCAAGCGCATCAGGTCGACGACGTTGACAACCCGTATTCCGAGCTCTGGGATCCGTTCGCGCAGGATCGCCGCGGCGGCGAGCATCTCGAGCGTCGGTACGTCTCCGGCGGCGGCGAGCACCACATCCGGAGCCTGGCCTTCGATCTCTGTGCTCGCCCACGGCAGGATGCCCAGCCCCCGCGTGCAGTGCTCGATCGCTTCGTCCATGGTCAGCCACTGCGGAGCGGGCTGCTTGCCGGCGACGACGACGTTCATGTAGTCGACGGATCGCAGGCAGTGGTCGTAGGTGGAGAGCAGGGTGTTGGCGTCGAACGGGAGGTACACCCGCACGACCTCGGCGCTCTTGTTGACCGCCAGGTCGATGAATCCGGGGTCCTGGTGGCTGAAGCCGTTGTGGTCCTGCCGCCAGACGTGGCTGGAGAGCAGGTAGTTGAAGCTCGAGATGGGCTGTCGCCACGGAATGCCCTTCGATGCCTCCAGCCACTTGGCGTGCTGGTTGAACATCGAGTCGACGATGTGCACGAACGCCTCGTACGTGTTGAACAGCCCGTGCCTGCCCGTCAGCAGATAGCCCTCGAGCCAGCCCTGGCACTGGTTCTCGCTGAGCATCTCCATGACCCGGCCGGCCCGGGCGAGGTGCTCGTCGACCGGCAGGGTCTCGCCGTTCCACTGCTTGTCGGTCGCCTCGTACACGGCGGGTGCGAGCCGGTTCGATGCCGTCTCGTCGGGACCGAAGATGCGGAAGTTGTCGGGGTTGCGCCGGATCACCTCCGCGAGCCACTTTCCGAGCACGGCCGTGGACTCGACGTCCTCGGCGCCGCGGGCACCCTCGTCGACCGGGACGGCGAAGTCGCGGAAGTCGGGCAGATCCAGCTCGCGCCGCAGCAGGCCGCCGTTCGCCACGGGGTTCGCGCTCATCCGCCGATCACCGTCGGGAGCCAGCGCCGTCACGATCGCCCGGGGCGCTCCCTCGTCGTCGAACAGCTCATGGGGGCGGTACGACTGCATCCAGGTCTCGAGGATGCGCAGGTGCTCCTCGGTGTCGCGCGCACTGGCGAGCGGCACCTGATGGGCCCGCCAGGTGCCCTCCACCTGATGGCCGTCGATCTCCTTCGGGCAGGTCCAGCCTTTCGGGGTCCGGAGGATGATCATCGGCCAAGCCGGGCGCTCGGTGAGCGTGCCGGCCGCGGCATCCCTCTTGATGCCGGCGATGCGGTCGAGCACGACATCGAGAACGCCGGCGAAGCGCTCGTGGAACTCACGGACATCGCCGTCCGCATCGTGGGAGACGAGGAAGGGCTCGTGCCCGTACCCGCGCATGAGTTCGAGCAGCTCCTGCTCGGGGATGCGGGCGAGGACCGCGGGGTTCGCGATCTTGTATCCGTTGAGGTGCAGGATCGGCAGCACGACGCCGTCCTGCGCGGGATTCAGGAACTTGTTGGAATGCCACGATGTCGCCAACGCGCCGGTCTCGGCCTCGCCGTCGCCGATCACGCAGGCGACGAGCAGGCCGGGGTTGTCGAAGGCCGCGCCGTAGGCGTGACTCAGCGAATACCCGAGCTCGCCTCCCTCGTGGATGCTGCCCGGGGTGTCCGGCGAGGCGTGGCTCGGGATGCCACCCGGGAACGAGAACTGCCGGAACAGGTCGCCGATCCCCTGCTCGGTCTGCGGGATGCCGGAGTACAGCTCGGAATACGTGCCATCCAGGTACGCGTTCGCCACCATTCCCGGGCCGCCATGACCGGGCCCGGTGACGTACAGCGTGTCGAGATCGCGCTCCCGGATGACGCGGTTGAGATGCGCGTAGAGGAAGTTCAGTCCCGGCGTCGTGCCCCAATGGCCGAGCAGGCGCGGCTTGACGTGGTCGCGCTGCAGCGGTTCGCGCAGCAGCGGATTCGCCAGCAGATAGATCTGCCCGATGCTCAGGTAGTTGGCGGCGCGCCACCACGCGTCGACCTGATCGATGACGTCGTCGGATGCCAGTGCCGTCATGTCGCTCCGGTTCATGAGTTCGTTCGCGCGCGAGCGCCGTACACCGCGGCCTGTGTCCGTCTGACCATGCCGAGCTTGGCCAGGAGACCGGAGACGTAATTCTTGACGGTCTTCTCGGCGAGTTCGAGGCGCTCGCCGATCTGGCGATTGGTGAGGCCGTCGGCGATGAGCTCGAGGACCTGGCGCTCTCGCAATGTCAGTTCCGGCTCTGCCGAGCCTGCGGGGGCCGGGGCGGTCAGCCTCTGTATCACCCGGTCGCTGATCCCCTTCGGGATGAGCGACTCGCCCCGCGCGACCCGTCGAATCGCCTCCACGAGATTCTGGCCACGGATGTCCTTGAGGACGTACCCGGATGCCCCGGCGAGGACCGCGGAGATGCTCGCCTCGTCGTCGTCGTATGCGGTCAGCATGATGCACCGCACCTCAGGATGCTCGGAGAGGATCGAGCGGCAGAGGTCGATTCCGCTCCCGTCCGGCAACCGCACGTCGAGCACCACGACGTCCGGGCGCGTTGCCCCGACGCGACCGAGCGCGGGCGCCACCGCAGCGGCTTCCCCGACGACCTCGAGATCCTTCTCGGCGTCGATCAGGTCGCCGATGCCGCGGCGCACGATCTCGTGGTCATCGACCAGGAACACCCGCGTCGTCACGACGCCTCCTCGTCGATACGCGCCGACCATGTCGCCCGGGTTCCCCCGCCCTCGCGGGCCACGAGGGCGAACGAGCCGGCATGCGCCTTCGCGCGGCGTTCCAGATTCTTGGTACCGCTCGATCGCGTGACGTTCGGATCCACGCCGACGCCGTCGTCATCGACCGTCACGACGACGAGCCCGTCGGTGACGGTCACGTCGAGACCGACTCCCGTCGCCTTCGCGTGCCGCGCGATGTTGGCGAGCGTCTCACGCACGACCGCGACGACGTCATCCATCACCTCGCCCACGACGAGCAGATCGACGGCGCCGCCGAATGTCAGGCGCGGCGCGAAGGCCAGGCCCGGCGCCGCCTCACTCACGAGGTCGAGCACGCGATGACGCAGTCCGGCGACAGGCGCGCTGCGCTGCTGCGAGAGGGCGAAAACCGCTGTGCGGATCTCTGAGATGGCGGCATCGATGGCATCGACCTGGGTCAGAAGCGACTCCTGCTGGTCGGCGGGGATCGTCGTCGCGAGCGACTGCAGAGCGAGGCCCGTGCCGAAGAGGCGCTGGATGACATGATCATGCAAGTCGCGTGCGATCCGGCTGCGCTCGTCGACCAGTTCGAGTCGCTGGCGATCCGCCCGCGCCCGCGTGAGCTCGATCGCGACACCGGCCTGGCTGGCGAAGTCGGCGGCCATTTCCAGATCCGTGGTCGAGAAGACGGTACTGCCGCTTTCGCGCGAGATGGTCAGCACACCCAGTGAGGAATCGCGCGGACCCAGCGGCAACGCGATACTCGGACCCATCCCCGGCTGCCACTCGGACGCCTCGCCGGCGACCTGCCCGTCCGACGAAGCGATCGCGTTGCCGGCCAGCGCCTGACCCGCAAGCGAGCCGGCCGCCGGGAACACGCGGTCGCGCACGGTGTCGGCGCTCGACCCGCGCGCCGTGTCCACCCGCAGGGTGGCCGGGTCGACTCCCGGCACGATCACGCACACCAGGTCGGCGTCGATCACGCTGGCGACCCTTTCGGCGACGGTTCCCAGCACATCGTCGGTGTCGCCCGACAACAGGGCCGACGTCACGTCGGCCAAGGCGACACTCCATCTCTGGCGGCGGAGGGTCTCGTCGAACAGCCGGGCGTTGTCGATCGCGATACCCGCGGTCGCGGCGAGAGCCGTCACCAGTTCCTGATCTTCGCCGGTGAAGTGCCCGCGTTTCGGGTTTGTGAGGTAGAGGTTGCCGTACACCTCGTCGCGCACACGGATCGGGACTCCCAGGAAGGCGTCCATCGGGGGATGGTGCGGGGGGAAGCCGACGGACCGCGGGTCTTCGCTCAGGTGCTCGAGCTGGATCGGTTCCGCTTGCTCGATCACGGCGCCGAGGAGGCCATGACCTTCGGGGAGGTGCCCGATCTTCTTCGCCAGCTGGTCGGCGATGCCGACGTGGATGAACTGCTCAAGGTGCCCGTCTGCCGCGATGACACCGAGGGCGCCGTAGCCGGCGTCGACCAGCGCGACGGCCGCCTCGGCGATGCGGCGGAGGACGCTCGCCAGATCGAGCTCCTCGACGACGGCTCGATTGGCCCGCAGAAGGCTCCGCAGCCGGCCCTGGGTTTCGAGAACTGTCTGGGCGCGCTCGACGAGTTCCTCGATCGTGCGTTCCAGCTCTGACCGCGGAGCGTCGGGGAACGCGATTCCGTCTTGCCGGACCACGCGTCACCGCCCTTCGCCGATGGGCTGAGTCTATGCACCTGCGGTCGCCGGGACCTTCGCCTCTTTGCTGGATGCCCCGCGCCACCGAGAGTGGATCGACCGAGGTGAGGAGATCCGCGATGGACGGACGCTATGTGGTCGGGGTGGACGGCTCGCTGCCGAGCCGCGCGGCCGTCCGATGGGCGGCGAACCGCGCTCTCAGTGATGGGAGGGTGATCGCCCTTGTGCACGTGGGGGAGCCCGACGGCGGGATGATGGGCGGCGAGTACGCGCAGAGCGAGGCCCGCGCCGGCGCGCACCTCCTCTCGGAGACGGCCGCCGCCATCCAGACCGGCGACGCGGGCGTCATCGTGACCGAATCCCTGGTCGACGGACCGGTTGCGTGGGCTCTGGCGGACTTCGTCACCGCTCACGACATCCTCGTCGCGGGCACGCATAAGACGGGATTCCTGCACGGGCGGGTCCTTGGTTCGCGCAGCGTGCAGATCGCCGCGGCGGTGCCGTGCACGGTCGCGATCATCCCGGACCTGGATCTGCGGTTCCGCCGTGGGGTCGTGGCCGGGGTCGACCGTGTGGCAACCGCCCACAGCATCGTGCGAGTGGCGGCCGGAGAGGCCGAGGTGCGAGGCGAGGAGTTGCTCCTCGTGCAGGCCGATGTTCCTGTCGACGCCGCACGAGATGAACTCGCGATGAACGCGGCGCTCGCCGCCGTGCAGTCGGACTTTCCGCACCTGGTGGTGCGCTCGAAGATCTCTGCCAGGCCGGCAGCCGAGGCACTGCTCGACGCGGCGCGCGGCAAGGCGCTTCTCGTGCTGGGTCCCGGCTCCGACGAGCCGACCCGGTCGTTGATCGGGTCAGTCATCCACGACGTTCTGCTGAACGTGAACGCTCCCGTCGTGATCGCGCGTCCGGCCGAAGACCGGCAGCTCGTCGGACCCGTCTCGGACGACGCCGAAGCGAGCTAGGCGCCCAGCGTCGCCGAGACGTTCATCGGCGTCGACCACGGGACCTTCGGCACTGGGACGCCGATCCCGTCCACGGCACAGTCATCCCATGCCGCTCATCCTCCACATCCTTCACGTCGCCGGAGCCGTGTTCATCGTCGGGCCGATGGTCGTCGTCCCCATGCTTGGTCTGCGTGCGATTCGCACAGGCGATTCCCTTCAGCTGCGGGGGCTGGTGCGCTCGAGCATCGGGCTCGGCATCGGGACGATCCTCGTCGCGGTCATCGGGTTCGGTGTCATGTACACCCAGACCGAGGACCAGCTCTCCGTGAGCACACCCTGGATCCTGTGGTCGCTCATCCTGCTCGCGATCGCCATCGTGCTGCACTTCGCCGTCGTGGTCCCCCTCCTCAGCCGCGCGGCTGCCCGGACCGGCGAGCCGTCTCGCTCCAGCGGATACGGACCCGTCGCCGGCGCCTCCGGCATCGTCTCGCTCCTCCTTCTCGTGATCGTGATCCTCATGGTCGCGCAGCCCTCCTGATCTGAAAGGCGCACCGACAATGAACGACGACAAGACACTGACGGAGACACGCATTCCCGAATCGGAATGCTGGGCTCTACTGCTGCGATCGGGCCGCGGAGTGCTGGCCACCGCGGCAGACTCCAAAGCGGACCTCTTCCCGGTCAACTACCTGGTGGACGGCCGCACTCTGCTGTTCCGGACCGCCGCCGGCGCGAAGCTCGACCAGGTGACCGAGGCTCCGGACGTGGCATTCGAGATCGACGGGCACGATCCGCGCAGCTACTGGAGTGTCGTCATCCGCGGCACGGCCGAGCGCCTCAGCGACGACGTGGACATCATCGGCTCCGGAGCCCTGGAGCTCGTTTCCTGGACGCGCGGCGACAAGCGGAACTTCGTGCGCATCACCCCGACGTCCGTGCAGGGCCGTCGTGTGCCGCGAGCAGACTTCGGGCGCGCCAGCCTCTTCGGCTGACCCGGCCCTCCATTTCCGCTATTCCCACAACAGGAGCACTACCATGAAGGCACTCGTCTACGGCGGCCCGGGCAAGAAGAGTTGGACCGACGTCCCGGACCCCGTGATCCAGCATCCGACCGACGTGATCGTGAAGATGCAGGCGACCACGATCTGCGGAACCGACCTGCACATCCTCAAGGGCGATGTCCCCGAGGTCGAGACCGGGCGGATCCTGGGGCATGAAGGGGTGGGCGTCATCACCGAGATCGGCTCCGGGGTGACCCAGCTGGCCGTCGGCGATCGCGTGATCCTGGCGTGCATCAGCGCGTGCGGGTCGTGCGCCAACTGCCACCAGGGCCTGTACAGCCACTGCCTGGCGCCGGAGGGCAAAGCCGGCATCGGCTGGATCTTCGGCTACATGATCGACGGCACCCAGGCCGAGTACGTTCGCGTCCCCTTCGCCGAGAACTCCGTCTACAAGGTGCCGGAGGGCGTCACGGATGCCGAGGGCATCCTGCTCTCCGACATCCTGCCCACCGGCTTCGAGATCGGCGTCCAGTACGGACAGGTCAAACCGGGTGATGTCGTCGCCGTGGTCGGCTCCGGCCCGGTCGGCCTCGCCGCCGTCATGACCGCGCAGCTCTACGGCCCATCGAAGGTCATCGCCATCGACCTCGACGACTCCCGTCTGGCCCGCGCGAAGGCGTTCGGCGCCACCGACACCATCAATTCGGGAAAGTCGGACTGGAAAGAGCAGGCGTTCGCCCTCACCGACGGCGCCGGCGTCGACGTCGCGATCGAGGCCGTCGGAACCCCGCAGACCTTCACGATGGCGGTCGACCTCGTCCGGCCCGGCGGCCACGTCGCCAACGTCGGCGTGCACGGCAAGCCCGTCGAGCTCGCCCTCAACCAGCTCTGGATCGGCAACATCCACATCTCGACCGGCCTGGTGAATACCAACACGCTCGGGATGCTGCTGAAGCTGGTCGCCCAGCACCGGCTCCCGGTGGACGAGTTCGTCACCCACCGGTTCACCTTCGACCAGGTGCTCGAGGCCTACGAGGTGTTCGGCAACGCGGCCGAGCACGACGCCCTGAAGGTGCTCATCCACCAGTAGCGCTCAGCGCGTGACGGCGTGGCGCGACCATGGCGGTCACACTACGCCGGAGGTGCCCAGCAGAGTTCCGATGGCGAAGGTCGCACCAAGCGCTGCGGCTCCGCCGATCACGACCCGCAGCGTCGGACGCCACGGCCTGGCGCCGCCGAGTCGCGCGCTCAGAACGCCGGTCGCCGCGAGCGCGAGCAAGACCGCGATGAAGGTGACCGGGATGCGGACCGGCGCGGGCGGGAGCAGTATCGCGAGCATCGGCAGGATGGCGCCCACGAAGAACGCGAGGGCCGAAGCGCCCGCGGCCTCCCAGGGGCTCGCGATGTCGGTCTCGGTGATATTGAGCTCGGCATCGAGGTGTGCGGCGAGTGCGTCATGGGCCGTGAGTTCGCGCGCCACCATGCCGGCGGTCTCATCCGAGAGACCCTTGTGGCGGTATATGGCGGTGAGCTCGGCGAATTCCTCGTCGGGCATCGTCGCCAGCTCGTGCTTCTCCTTGGCGATCAGCGCGTGCGTGCTGTCGCGCGAGCTGCTGACCGAGACGTACTCGCCGAGCGCCATCGAGATCGCACCGCCGACCAGGCCCGCGGCGCCCGCAGTCGCGATCGGGGCGAAGTCGGGCGTCGCACCCGCGACGCCGACCACGATCGCGGCGACGGAGACGATTCCGTCGTTCGCGCCGAGCACGCCGGCACGCAACCAATTCAGGCGGCTGACGACTCCCCCGGCGTGCGGTTCGGCGTCGTGCAACCCGGATGTCGAGGAAGAGGTCATAGACGGAGTCAAACACTCTGCCGAGCGCGTTGCCAGGACAAGAAGGTCGGCAGTTCTCTAGGACAATGGGAGGACGCGCGTCGTCCGAGGAGAGCAGACATGACCAGCACCGCCCACGCTTACGCCGCCCCGTCGGCGACCGAACCGCTCGTTCCCACGACGATCGAGCGCCGCGACGTCGGCCCGGATGACGTCCTGATCGAGATCGCCTACGCCGGCATCTGCCATTCCGACATCCACACAGTGCGCGGAGAATGGGGTCCGATCCAGTACCCGCAGGTGGTCGGGCACGAGATCGCCGGCCACGTCAGCGCCGTCGGATCCCGCGTCACGAAGTTCGCCGTCGGCGACAAGGTCGGCGTCGGGTGCATGGTGAACTCCTGCGGCGAATGCGCCAACTGCCTGCGGGGTGACGAGCAGTACTGCCTCGTAGGCAATGTCGGGACCTATACATCGACCGACCTCGACGGCACGATCACGCAGGGCGGCTACTCGACCCACATCGTCGTGACCGAGCGGTTCGTGCTCCGCATCCCCGACGGCATCTCGTTCGAGGCCGCCGCACCACTGCTGTGCGCGGGCATCACGACCTACTCGCCCCTGCGCCATTGGAAAGTCGGCCCGGGCTCGAAGGTCGCGGTCGTCGGTATGGGAGGGCTCGGGCACCTCGGAGTCAAGATCGCCCATGCTCTCGGGGCCGAGGTCACGGTGCTTTCGCAGACTCTCGCCAAGAAGGACGACGGACTCGCCTTCGGTGCGGACCACTACTACGCGACGAACGATCCGGAGACCTTCGCCACGCTCGCGAACGAGTTCGACTTCATCCTGAACACGGTCTCCGCGCCCATCGACGTCGACGCGTACCTCGGTCTCCTGGCCGTCGACGGCACGATGACCAACGTCGGAGCGCCGCCGGCCCCGCTGCCCGTGCAGGTGTTCTCCCTGATCGGATCGCGACGCTCCTTCGCCGGATCGGCCATCGGCGGCATCCGCGAGACCCAGGAGATGCTGGACTTCTGCGCCGAGAAGGGAATCGCGCCCGAGATCGAGCTCATCGACGCCGACGGCATCAACGATGCATACGAACGCGTGCTGAGATCGGACGTGCGCTACCGCTTCGTCATCGACGCATCCACGTTCGCCCCGGACGCCGAGTAGCGCCGGCTCGGACCATGGCCAATTCGGGGTCGGGTGAGAGCGTCATCGAACGCGTGGTCCGCATCCTCGCGACCTTCGACCGCGATCGCCGCGCACAGACGCCCAGTGCGATCGCACGTCGAGCTGGGCTTCCGTCGTCGACCGCATTCCGGATGGTGAACGAGCTGCTGGAGACCGGGCTGCTCGAGCGCGACGAGCAGGGCGGCGTTCGGATCGGGATGCACCTGTGGGAGCTGACGGCCCGCGGATCCCACGCGCTCGACCTCCGGCAGGCAGCCATGCCCGCTATGGAAGAGGTGCAGTCGGCATTGCGCGAGCACACCCAGCTCGGCGTTCTCGAACACGAGGAGGTGCTTTTCATCGAGCGGCTTTCCGGTCCCGGAGCCGGGTCGAACGTGACGCAGATCGCCGGTCGCCTGCCCCTCCACGCGTCGTCGTCGGGTCTTGTGCTGCTCGCCCACGGGCCGATCGAGTTGCTCGAGCGAGTGCTGAGCGAGCCCCTCGCCGCGCTCACGCCCGAGACCATCACCGATCCCGCCGCTCTCCGTCGCAAGCTCGACGAGGTGCGCCGCCTCGGTTACGCGTGGGCGCCGGGATTCATCGAGACCGTGTCGACCGGGATCGCCGTGCCGGTACGCGACGGCGGAGAGGTGGTCGCCGCGCTGTCGGTCGTCCTGCCCAGGGAGCGCGATGACGCCGGCACTGTGGTTCCGCTGCTTCAAGCTGCGGCCACCCGCATCGCCGAAGAGCTGGCCTCTCATCGACTTCGTTCCCGTTGAACGGCAAACTGCCCCGGTAGACGGAAGGATCCGCGCAGACTGACAGCCATGTCCGAGCCCCTCCGTGCCCAAGCGGCCATCATCGGCGCGGGTCCGGCCGGCCTGATGCTCGCACATCTGCTTCGCTCCTCTGGCATCTCGTCGATCGTCGTCGACAACCGCAGCCGCACCGAAATCGAATCCACGATCCGCGCGGGCATCCTCGAGAACGGCACCGTGGACCTGCTCGGTTGCAACCACCCCAGGCACTGCATACGGGATGAAGACCAACACTCGAATGCCCTTAGCCCCGCGGGCGCTGCCACTGTCAACGCCCAAGGCGATCACCAGTGCCAGCCCAAGCATGATGGGGACCTGGATCAGCAGGACCAGCCCTACACGTCCGAGGCCGGCGGCGAGAAGTGGATCGGTGACAGCACGCGCATAGTTTTCGAGCCCCACGAAGCTGATGCCGCCGATCAGCTGCTCGCGGAAGAAGCTCAGGTATGCCGAGTATGCGAGAGGCACGATAAGCATCGTGACGAAGACCAGCACGAAGGGAGTCACAAAGAGGAGAGCCGCTCGGTTGCGCGATCGGATGCTCGCGTTCGGGCGCACGCGCGCCGAGATTTTCGGTGCGTCGGCCAGATGTTCTTTGGCCAGTTCCGCGGCTTTACCCGCGCCGACAATGCCAGGCACATTTTCCGTCCCGCC
>JBDSKH010000198.1:0-2995 GCA_039917005.1 Pseudolysinimonas sp. | reverse complement strand
CCGCCGGTGGAGTGCTTGTCAGTGGTCGGCTTGCCGAGCCCGTCGAAGGACAGGGTCTCGCCCGAGGCGATCATCGCGAGGGTTAGGTCACGCACCTCGCTGCGTTCCATCCCATTGATGAAGATCGCCATCGTCATGGCGGCCATCTGCTCGTCGCCGACGTAGCCGCGGGTGTACGCGTCGATGAGCCAGTCGATCTGCGCCGTCGAGAGCGCGCCCCCGTCGCGCTTGGTGTGGATCAGGTCGACGACGTCGAAGGCTTCGACGCTCACGACCCCTCCTCGGCGCGGTACGCGTCGAGTGTTCGCGGCCCAAACGCGTCCGGGATCACCTCGTCGATCGTCTTGAGACCCGACACCGTCTCGAGGAGCATCCCCTCGGCGGAGTGCTCGAAGAGCAGCTGCCGGCAACGACCGCAGGGCATGAGCGTGTTGTCGTGCCCGTCGACGCACGTGAAGGCGACGAGCTTGCCTCCGCCCGTCATGTGCAGGGACGACACCAGCGCGCACTCGGCGCACAGCGTCAGGCCGTAGGAGGCGTTCTCGACGTTGGCGCCGGTGATGATCCGTCCGTCGTCGACGAGTGCCGCCGCCCCGACCGGGAAGTTCGAGTACGGCACGTAGGCGTGGATGTGGGCTTCGCTCGCGGCGGCGCGCAGAGCGTCCCAGTCGATCTCGGTGGGCATGGGTCTCCTGCTCGAGGGCTACTTGATGTAAGGCTTTCCGTCCGCGGCGGGCGCTCTCGACTGCCCGACGAACCCCGCTACGGCCAGGATCGTCGCGATGTACGGAACCATGCGCATGATCTCGCCTGGCACCGGCGAGCCGATCGAGCTCAGCACGTACTGCAAATTCGTGGCGAAGCCGAAGAGCAGGGCGGCGAGTGTGGCGCGGATAGGGTCCCAGCGGCCGAAGATGACGGCGGCCAGGGCGATGAAGCCGGCGCCCGCCGTGACATCCTTGGTGAAGCCGCCGCTCGAGCCGATTGTGAAGAACGCACCACCCGCACCGGCCACGGCGCCGGCGATGAGCACAGTCGTGAAGCGGATCCTGTTCACGTTGATGCCGACGGTGTCCGCGGCCTTCGGGTGCTCGCCGACCGCTCGCACCCGCAGGCCCCAGCGCGTCTTGTACAGCGCGAACCAGACGACGGGCACTGCGATGTACATCAGATAGGTGATGAACGTGCCGTTGAACAGAGCAGGCCCGATGATCGGGATCTGGCTGAGGAGCGGGATCGCGGTCCGGCTCATGATGGGCGGACTGTTGAGCACGGCCTCGTTGGGCAGCAGCAGCTCGCTGTAGAGGAATCCGGTGAGGCCCACGACCAGCACGATGAGCACGACGCCGACGATGACCTGGTCGACGATGAACCTGATGCCGAACACGGCGAGCAGGGCCGAGACACCGACTCCGGCGAGCGCCGCCGCCACGATCGCGACGAGCGAGGCGAGGAAGCCGCCCGTGCCCTTGTTGCTGTCCTCGCCGAGCGCCGCGGCGAACGGGATCGACAGCGACGACGCGACCATCGCGGAGACGAACGCGCCTCCGAGCAACTGTCCCTCGATCGCGATGTTGACGACGCCCGCCCGTTCCGAGAGCACCCCTCCCAGAGCGCCGAAGATCAGCGGGGTGCTGAGGCTGACCGATCCGACGAGCAGGCTGGGCACGAGGATGCCGACACGGGCCCCCGCGGCAGCCCAGACCAGGAAGGCCGCGAGCGCGAGCACCGCAAAGATGATTGTCAGCCACAACGGGGTCGCCTTACGGCGGAGCGCGTAGAACGCCGAGACAGCGGTCACCAGCACCAGCACGATGACGAAGACGATGCCCGCGGCCATTGCCGGGACCTCGAGCTTGGGCACCGGGAAGAAGTCGGTAGCCGTGGCGAGCACGAACGGGCTGATGCCGTCGCGCGCGAATCCGATGAAGAGCACCGACAGCAGCAGCGTCACGATACCGAGGGCGGCGGGAGACTTCCAGAGGGCGGCGCTACTCAGGGTCCGCGCCACGGATGCAGAGCTCGTCACTGAGGGTGCCTCGTCGATCGCGGTCATTTCGTCACCACCGCCTTCTTGGTGCTGCGGAATCTGAAGCCGGTCGGCGTCGGGAGGAAGAACAGGGCCCGCACGAGCGGGGGGGCCGCGATCAGCAGAACGATGACGGCCTGGATCACGCCGACGAGGTCGATCGAGACGTAGAGCCGCATGTCGAAACTGCCGGCGCGGAGGGCCCCGAAGAGCAGTCCGGCGAGGAAGACCCCGAGCGGCCTGGACCGGCCGAGCAGCGCCACGGTGATCGCGTCGACGCCGAGCCTGGCCGCGTCGAACCCGGGCGAGAGTCCGTTGATCGCCTGCGACGGGCTGCTGAGGAACAGCGCTCCGGCGAGGCCGGCGAGCGCGCCCGCGATGAGCATCGCGTACAGGTACACGTTGCCGACATCGATGCCGGCGGTACGCGCGGCGTGCGGGTTCTCGCCGACCGCGCGGAAGGTGAATCCGAGGGCCGACCGGTTGAGCAACCACCACACACCGATCGTGACGGCGATGACGACCAGGAAGCCGACATCCACCTGCCAGCCGAGCCCGGGGAACAGGGTGGGAAGGCGCGCGTCGAGCGGGATCGGCGGCGACTTGGGGTTCACCTGCCCCTCCTGTTGCAATGCGGGCGACTTCAGAAGGAACACCAGGAGGTTGAAGGCGACGTAGTTGAGCATGATCGTCGTGATGACCTCGTGCGCGCCGGTGCGGGCGCGCAGGATGCCGACGATGCCGCCCCAAAGGGCGCCGCCGATGATGCCGGCGAGGATGGCCGCGACGAGGGCGGCGAATCCTGGAAGCGGGAAGTGCAACGACACGAACGCCGAGAAGATGGCCGCCACGGTGATCTGGCCGCGGCCGCCGATGTTGAACAGGCCGACCCGGAACGCCAGGGCGACGCTCAGGCCTGCCGCGATGAGAGACGTCGCGTTGAAGAGAGTGTCGCTGAGCGGCTCG
>JBDSKH010000197.1:0-4240 GCA_039917005.1 Pseudolysinimonas sp. | reverse complement strand
AACGCCTCCACCACCGGCCGGAACTTGAGCCGCGTCTCGGCCAGCTCGTGGTCGGGGTCCGAATCGGCGACGATGCCGGCGCCGGCGAAGGCCGCGATCGATCCGTCGTCGGCGAGTTCGGCGGCGCGCAGGGCGATCGCCCACTTGCCGTTGCCGTCCGAGTCCACCCAGCCGACCGGGCCGCCGTACCGGCAGCGGTCGAACGGCTCGAGCTCGGAGATCACCCGTAGGGCGGCGTCGCGCGGAGTGCCCGCGACGGCGGCGGTGGGATGGAGGGCGGCCGCGAGATCGAGGGCGGTCGAGCCATCGCTCAGGGCTCCCTCGACATCGCTGGCGAGATGCCAGAGGTTCGGCAGCTTGAGGGTGAACGGGAGCTCGCTGGCGGCGACACCGCGAGCGTGCGATCGCAGCGCCCCGAGCACGCTCTCGACAGCGAACCGGTGCTCGTCGAGATCCTTCGTCGAGGTGGCAAGGGCGAGGGCCGCCGCCGCATCGCTCCCACCATCGGAGCCTCGGGCCGCGCTGCCCGCCAGCACGCGGGCGGTGACCGTTCCGGCGCTGACGCGGACCAGCGTCTCGGGGCTCGAGCCGATCAGCCCGTCGACGGCGAAGGTCCAGGTGTCGGGGTACCCGAGGGCGAGGTCGACGAGAACGCGGCGCACGTCGCCGCCGTCCGGCAGGTGCCCGGTCAGGTCGCGCGCGAGCACCACCTTCTCGACGCCGCCGGCCAGGATGCGCTCCACGGCCGTCGCAACGGCGTTCCGGTACCCGTCGGGCGGGAGGGCGCCGGGCTGGAGCACGACGCGGAACTCGGGGCCGAGAGCGGTGGCGGCCACCGCATCCTGAGCTCCGTCGATCCGGGTGATCCAGCTCAGGCCGTCGCGGCGGCCGACGACGACACGGGGGATGATGAGCACGCTCGCGCGCTCCGACGCGTCGGCGAACGCGAAGGCGCCGAACGCCACGAGACCGCTGCCCGACCGGCCGACCTCGTCGCGCACCGTGGATGCCGCCGCGATCCGCTTCCAGGCCGCCGCGGCATCCCGCACCCGGTCAGGGCCGCGGAATTCGAGCCGCGCGGCCTCGCCCAGCCCCGCGATGCCCTCGCCCCGGCGCATGAACAGCAGCGGATGCCGGGCGTCGAGCAGGGGCAGCAGAGACACGATCGGATCGACCCGCTCCGTGCTGACCTGGAAGGAGAGAGCCGCAGGGTCGGTCACCCCACCAGCCTAGGATGGTATGTCGTGAGCAGGGCCGAGATGGACAAGCAGCCGGACGAGGTGTCCGGCATGTTCGACGACGTGGCCCGCCATTACGACCGCACCAACGCGATCATGTCGGCCGGCAATGCCCAGTTCTGGCGAGCCGCCACCGTGCGGGCTGTCGAGCCCCGCGCCGGCGAGCGCATCTTGGATGTCGCGGCCGGCACCGGCACGTCGTCCGCCGCCCTTGCGAGAACCGGGGCCACGGTCGTCGCCCTCGACTTCTCGGCCGGGATGATCGAGGAAGGCCGGCGCCGTCACCGCAAGATCGAGTTCGTCGAGGCGGATGCCGAGAAGCTGCCGTTCGGCGACGACGAGTTCGACGCCGTGACGATCAGCTTCGGCTTGCGCAACGTCGAGCACCCCACGGTCGCGCTCGCGGAGATGTACCGGGTGCTGAGGCCCGGCGGGCGGCTCGTGGTCTGCGAGTTCTCCAAACCCCCGCGAGCCCTGTTCCGGACGGGCTACGCGGCCTATATGAGATTCGTGATGCCCGCCATCGCGTCAGTCGCCAGCTCGAATAAGGACGCCTACCAGTACCTGCGGGAATCCATCCAGGAGTGGCCAGACCAGGGCACGCTCAGCCAGTGGATCCGCGGCGTCGGATTCACGCGGGTCGCCTACCGCAACCTCACGGCGGGGGTCGTGGCATTGCACCGCGGCCACAAGCCAGAAGACGCCGCCATCCGCGCATCGACCGCCCAGCGCCGACAGAAACGAACCCCGTGAACCCGAGCCCGCCTCTCGCTCGCCGCAGCAACACGCTCAGCTCGTCGCTGGGCCTGGGCGAGAAGCTCTTCGCATCGAGCGAGGAGCGACACTTCGCGGCGGCGATCGAGAAGGGCCTCGAGGAGGTCGAGGCCGGGCTGCTCACCGAGATGACGTTCGCCGATGTGATCGCCGACGTCACGACCCGCTACCTGCTCGAGGCGGGAGGCAAGCGGGTGCGGCCTGCCCTCACGCTGCTGACTGCGCAGCTCGGCACCGGCAACAACCCGTCGGTCATCACGGCCGCCGAAGCCGTCGAGATCACGCACCTGGCCTCGCTGTACCACGACGACGTCATGGATGAGGCGCAGATGCGCCGCGGAGTCCCCAGCGCGCAGACGGTCTGGGGCAACTCGGTCGCCATCCTCACCGGCGACCTGCTGTTCGCGCGGGCGAGCAACCTCATCGCGAGCCTCGGCGAGCGGGCGCTCACGATCCAGTCCAACACCTTCGAGCGACTGGTGCTCGGACAGCTGCACGAGACCCTCGGACCGCGCCCGGGGGAAGACCCGATCGAGCATTACCTGCAGGTGCTGGCCGACAAGACCGGCTCGCTCATCGCGTCCGCGGCTCTCGTCGGCGTGATCTTCGGCGAGGCGCCGGAGGAGTATCGCGAGCCCGTCGAGCTGTTCGGCGAGCGCATCGGCGTCGCGTTCCAGCTCATCGACGACGTGCTGGACCTCTCCGCCGAGATCGAGCAGACCGGCAAGACCGCGGGTACCGACTTGCGAGCCGGAGTCCCCACGCTCCCGCTGCTGTATCTGCGCCGTGCCGCCGCATCCGACCTCACGGCCGCCGCGCTGCTGGCCCGCATCGAGCGGGACGTCTCCGGCACGGGTGACCCCGAGGCCGACGCGGACTTCGTGGCCGCCGTCGCCGAGTTGCGCGAACACGACGTGACCCGCGATACCCTCGCTGAGGCGCAACGCTGGGCCGACACCGCCGTCGATGCGCTCAGCCCGCTTCCCGACGGTCCGGTGAAGAAGGCCCTGACGAAATTCGCCGAGGCGATCGTCGAGCGCACCAACTGACTCTGTCCCCACCGAAAGTGAATCCCGTGAGCAAGCTCCGCCTGGCCATCGTGGGCGCCGGACCCGCCGGCATCTACGCCGCCGACATCCTGCTCAAGAACGAGCGGCCCTTCGAGGTCAGCATCGACCTCTTCGACCACCTGCCCGCGCCGTACGGTCTCGTGCGCTACGGCGTCGCGCCCGACCATCCGCGCATCAAGGGCATCATCACGGCGCTGCGCGACGTGCTCGACCGCGGCGACATCCGCATCTTCGGCAACGTGCGCTTCGGGGTCGACCTGACCCTCGACGACCTCAAGAAGCACTACAACGCGGTCATCTTCTCGACCGGTGCCGTGCGCGACGCCGACCTCGACATCCCCGGTATCGATCTGCCCGGCAGCTATGGCGCGGCGGAGTTCGTGAGCTGGTACGACGGTCACCCCGACTTCCCGCGGGAATGGCCGCTCGAAGCGAAGTCGGTCGCGGTGGTCGGCAACGGCAACGTCGCGCTCGACGTGGCGCGCATGCTGGCGAAGCCGGCCGACGATCTGCTGCCGACCGAGATCCCAGCGAACGTCTACGAGGGGCTCAAGGCTTCGCCCGTCACCGACGTGCACGTCTTCGGCCGGCGTGGGCCGATGCAGGTGAAGTTCACCCCGCTCGAGTTGCGCGAGCTCGGGGAGCTGCGCGACGTCGACATGATCGTGCACGACGAGGACTTCGACTACGACCCAGCGTCGAAGGCCGCGATCGAGTCGAACAAGCAGGTCATGGTGATCGACAAGGTGCTCACGCAGTGGCGCGCGCGCCCGGTGGGCGAGGCGTCGCGGCGGCTGCACCTGCACTTCTACGCGAAGCCGCTGGAGGTCGTGGCCGGCCCCGACGGACGGGTGGCCTCGTTCACCTACGAGCGCACCGAGCCGGATGGGGCGGGCGGCATCCGCGGCACCGGCGAGATCCGTTCGGTCGAGGTGCAGGCCGTGTACCGCGCGGTCGGGTACTTCGGCTCTCCGCTCGAGGGCGTGCCGTTCGACGAGAAGCGCGGCGTCATCCCGAACCACGAGGGGCAGGTGTACGCGGAGGGCGACACCGAGCTGCTCCCCGGCGTGTACGCGACGGGATGGATCAAGCGCGGACCGGTGGGCCTGATCGGGCACACGAAGTCCGACGCGATGGAGACGGTCTCGCACCTGGTCA
>JBDSKH010000196.1:0-10978 GCA_039917005.1 Pseudolysinimonas sp. | reverse complement strand
GGGAACGCCGCGATCTGCATGAGCCCGCGGGCGTGCGCGCGTCCCACCGACCGGGGACTGGACCCGACGAGGACGAAGCTCGTGCCGGTCATGATGAGCGCCGCGAGCAGCAGCACCCACCACCATTGGTCGATCACGGACGCGAGCGAGATGGTCACCAGCACGGCGGCCGCCGTCTCGCTCGTGACGCGCAGGAAGTTGGCCGCGTTGATGTGCGAGGCGGGATCAGCCGCGATGGCCAGCAGCGAGCGCCGCACCCGGCTGTCGGCGGCGATGTCGACCAGGTCGGCGCGGCTCAACACCCCGAGGGCGGCGTCGGCAGCGGCGAGCAGCCCGCCGAAGGCGACGAGCAGCACGGCCACCGCGATGAAGACGCCGATCAACGTGCCGCCCTCGGTCATGGCGCGCGCCTACCGTCGCCGCTCGGCGAGGGTGAAACCGACCAGGATGTCGCGCTGGATGCCGAACATCTCCTTCTCGTCGTCCGGCTCGGTGTGATCGAAACCCAGCAGGTGCAGGATGCCGTGGGCGGTCAGCAGCAGCATCTCGTCCATGGGCGAATGGCCGGCACTCTCGGCCTGCGCGATGGCGACCTGCGGGCACAGCACGATGTCTCCGAGAAGGCCGGCAGGAGTGACCTCGTCCTCGCTGCCGGGTCGCAGTTCGTCCATCGGGAAGCTCAGAACATCGGTCGGGCCCGGCTCGTCCATCCATTGCACATGCAGCTGCTCCATGGCGGCCTCGTCGACCAGCAGGATGGCGAGCTCAGCATCCGGATGCACGTGCAGGTGATCGAGCGCGAAGATCGCGAGTCGCTGGAGGGCGCCCTCGTCCGCTTCGACGCCGGACTCGTTGTTGATCTCGATGGACACGCGCTAGCGCCTCCGGCGGGGGCGCTCGGGTCCCGGCGGGCGATGGTCCTGAGGGTTATGACCGCGGCGCTGCGCCCTGTTCTGCCCGTCGGCTGTGCCTTCCGCTTCGGTCTGACGACGTCGTTCGAAGGAGCGGGCCTGCTGTTCCTCATCCCACTGCGTGTACGCGTCGACGATGCGACCCACGAGGCTGTGGCGAACCACATCTTCGCTGGTGAGCGTGGCGAAGTGGATGTCGTCGATCTCGTCGAGCACATGCGTCACGAGGCGGAGGCCGCTGGTGCCGGTCGGCAGGTCGACCTGGGTGATGTCGCCGGTGACGACCATCCGTGTGCCGAACCCGAGCCGGGTCAGGAACATCTTCATCTGCTCCGGCGTGGTGTTCTGGGCCTCGTCGAGCACGACGAACGCGTTGTTCAGGGTGCGGCCGCGCATATAGGCGAGCGGGGCGACCTCCACGGTGCCGGCCGCGAGCAGCTTGGGGACGAGCTCGGGATCCATCATCTCGTTGAGAGCGTCGTACAGCGGCCGCAGGTACGGGTCGATCTTGTCGGTCAGCGTGCCCGGCAGGAACCCGAGGCGCTCGCCCGCTTCGACGGCCGGCCGCGTCAGGATGATGCGCTCGACCTCTTTGCGCTGCAGCGACTGCACGGCCTTCGCCATGGCGAGATAGGTCTTGCCGGTACCCGCCGGCCCGATGCCGAACGTGATCGTGTGCTCGTCGATCGCGTCGACGTACGCCTTCTGCCCGAGCGTCTTCGGCCGGATGCTCTTGCCGCGTGACGTGAGGATGGCCTGGCTGAGAACCTCGGCCGGGCTGCCCTCGCCCCGCTCCAGGATGCGCGCCGAGCTCGTCACATCGACGGGGCCGAGGTCGGCGCCGTTCTTGACCAGCAGGATGAGCTCGCTCACGAGCCTCTCGGTGGCGGCGACCTGCTCGGCCGGACCTTCGAGCGTGACCTGGTTGCCGCGCACCATGACGGTGACCTCCGGGAACTGGTGCTCGATCGTGGTCAGCAGCCGATCTTGCGGGCCGAGCAGCCGGACCATGGCCACGCCATCCACCTGCAGTTCGGCGCGAGCTATCCCCTGTGCGCCCGTCGGTGAGCTGTCGTTATTCGTGGCCAAGGGAGCCTTCCTCGAGGGTGCCGCTCAGAACGTGGGCGTGAACGTGGAACACGGTCTGACCGGCGTTCTCGCCGGTGTTGAAGATGAGACGGTACTGGCCGTCGGAGTGCTGCTCAGCCAGGGTGCGGGCGGTGCCCACGATCTCGGCGAGCAGCCGCGGGTCGGAGGCCGAGAGCTCACCGACGTTGCGGTAGGTCGCCTCTTTCGGGAAGACGAGCAGGTGCACCGGGGCCTTCGGCGCGATGTCGCGGATCGCGAGCAGCCTGTCGTTCTCGAACACGATGTCGGCCGGGATCTCGCGCGCGGCGATGCGCTCGAAGATGGTGGGTTCGGTCGACATGCCTCTAGCTTAAGGCTCGCGGCTCACCAGCGCCCGAGCCTGGCGTTCAGCACGGCCAGGGCGGCGGGCCCGGCCGTGCTCGTGCGCAGCACCTCGGAACCGAGGCGCACGACGTGGGCGCCCGACTCCTCCAGCCGCGCGAGTTCGCGCGCGGAGACCCCGCCCTCGGGTCCCACCACGAGTGTGATCCGCACGAGATCGTCGAGCGGGAAGGCCGTCAGAGAAGTGGATGCGGTCGGCTCCAGCACGAGCACGGTCCCCTCCAGCGCGGTCAGGTCCGCCGTCGTCGCCTGCTCAGCGACATCGGGAACCCACGAGCGGATCGACTGCTTGCTCGCCTCCCGCACGATGCTGCGCCACCGGTCCCGCCCCTTGGCCGCCTTCGCGCCATCCCACCGTGACACGGACCGCTCCGCCTGCCACGGGATGACGCCGCTGACCCCCAGCTCGGTGGCAGCCTGGATCGCCAGCTCGTCGCGATCGCCCTTGGCCAGCGCTTGCGCGAGCCAGAGCTCGGGACGGGGTCGCTCCTCGCGCGTGGTGTGTTCCACGGTCACGGCGAGCTCACCGCCGTCGGTCGACGAGACGAGGCCCTCGACGATGAGACCTGCGCCGTCGCCGATGGCGACGCGCTCGCCCACGCGGACACGTGCGACGGAGATCGCATGCCGCGCCTCGTCGCCGGCGACCCGAACGACGCCCCCGGCCACCGCATCCTGCTCATCGATCGCGGGGATCAGGTACAGCGACGCCATGCGCCCACTCTCCCATCGAGCGTGCACGTTTGCCGTCGAACGAGTGTGGTGAGCCGTGCGCGCTGGGCACGAACGTGCACGTTCGACGGATCAGACGCCGAGGAACCTGTCGCGCAGCTTCGCGAAGAGACCCTGCTGGAACGTCGAGAACTCGGGTGGCACGGGCCGGCGGCTCTCGGCGAACTGCTGGATGAGCTGGCTCTCTTTGCTATTGAGGCGCACCGGCGTCACGACCTGGATGCCGATCTTGAGTTCGCCGCGCCCGCCGCCGCGCAGGCGCGTGATGCCGCGCTCCTTGACCGTCACGATGTCGGCGCTCTGCGTGCCGGCCTTGACCTCGACCTCGACCTCGCCGTCGAGGCCAGGCAGCGTCGCGATCGTGCCGAGGATCGCATCGGTCATCTGCACCTCGACCGTCGCGAGGAGGTCGTCGCCGTTGCGGCTGAAGATCTTGTGGTGCTTGACCTTGACCTCGAGGTACAGGTCGCCGTTGGTGCCGCCCGCCGGGCCGGCCTCGCCCTCGCCGGGGAGATGCAGGCGCATGCCGGTGTCGACGCCCGCCGGGATGTCGACGTGGACGGTGCGCTTGGCGCGGACCCGGCCCTGGCCTGCGCACGTGATGCAGGGATTGGGGATGACCGTTCCGTAGCCGCGGCAGGTGCCGCACGGGCTCGACGTCATGACGTTGCCGAGCAGCGACCGGACTGCCCGCTGGATCTGGCCTGTACCGCGGCAGATGTCGCAGGTGATCGGCGACGTTCCCGGCGCGCAGCACGAGCCGTCGCAGGTCTCGCAGGTGACGGCCGTATCGACCTCGAGGTCGCGCTTGGTGCCGAAGACGACCTCCTCGAGATCGACCTCGATGCGCAGCAGCGCGTCCTGGCCGCGCTCGGTGCGCGATCGCGGGCCGGTCGTGCGACCCTGCGCGGCCCCGAAGAACGTCTCGAAGATGTCGCCGAACCCGAAATTGCCGGCGCCGCCGCCGGAACCGAATCCCGCCTGCGGCCCGAGGTCGTAGCGCTCGCGCTGATCCGGATCGCTGAGCACGTCATACGCGTGCGTCACCGACTTGAAGCGCTCGGCCGCGTCATCGCTCGGATTGACGTCGGGGTGCAGCTCGCGCGCGAGCTTGCGGTATGCCTTCTTGATCTCTTCCGGTGTCGCGTCGCGGGAGACGCCGAGCACCTCGTAATGGTCCGTTGCCACGTGTTCCGTCTAATCCTCACCGAGCAGCCGGGTCAAGTAGCGGGCCACGGCCCGCACGGCCACCATGTTGTTCGAGTAGTCCATGCGGGTGGGGCCCAGCACGCCGAGGCGTGCCACGCTCCCCCCGGATGCCGTGTAGTCCGAGGCGAGCACGCTCGTCTCCCCCAGTCCGAATCCCTCATTCTCGCGCCCGATGCTGACCGAGACGCCGTCTTCGTCGATCTCCATCTCTCCGAACAACTTGAGCAGGGTGACCTGCTCCTCGATCGCCTCGAGCACCGGGAAGATGCTGCCGCTGAAGTCGCTCTCGGTGCGGGCGAGATTCGCGGCGCCCGCCATCACGAGCCGGTCCTGCCGGTTGGCCGCGACCTGCTCGCCCAGGCTGCGGGCGATCTCGTCGGCGATGACCGAGCGGGCTGGGGCGACGGATGCGGCGATACCGTGCAGGTGCTCGGCCGCGTCAGCGAGGGCGAGGCCTCCGAGCTCGGCGTTGAAGACGGTGCGCAGCTCTCCGAGACCGGCGTCGTCGAGGCCGTGCTCGCCATCCAGGAGCCGCTGGTCGACCCGGCCGGTGTCGGTGATCAGCACCGTCATGAGCCTGGCTGGTGCGAGGGCGACGAGTTCGACGTGCCGCACCCGCGAGCTGCCGAACGACGGGTACTGGGCGAGAGCCACCTGGTTGGTGAGCTGGGAAAGCAGCCGCACGGTGCGGGCGAGCACGTCATCCAGATCGGCCGCCTGCCCGAGGAAGGTCTCGATGGCCTGCCGCTGCCCCGACGAGAGCGGTCGCAGGTCGGTGAGCTGATCGACGAAGACGCGGTAGCCCTTGTCGGTGGGCACGCGACCGGATGAGGTGTGCGGCGCCGCGATCAGTTCCTCTTCTTCGAGCTGCGCCATGTCGTTGCGGATCGTGGCCGCGGACACTCCGAAGGAATGGCGTTCGACGATCGTCTTCGAGCCGACCGGCTCGCGAGACGCGACGTAGTCCTGCACGATGACCCGGAGGACGGCGAGACTGCGTTCGGAGACCATCCGGTGCACCAGTCCTTTCGCCGATCCCGAGGGATTCCCGACGCTTAGCACTCTGCTCTCGGGACTGCCAATTGTAGCGCGACACGCCGTTACCCGACCGTTGCACGCGGCAATCCGGAACCGCTACCGTGTAGCCGTGCTTGCGCTCCCCCCTTCACGGGGTACGCGGAGCGCCAGCCCCTCGCTCTTCCAAGATCCCGGGGTCCACTTACACCGAAAGGCATCTCACACATGACCGAACCCGCCCCCCAGCCGGCAGCTCCGGCAGCGCCGCTCTCGGAGGCCGAGGACAAGCAGTGGGCGTCCTTCGCTCACTTCGGCAACATCCTGTCCTTCGTCGCCCCGCTCATCATCTGGCTGATCTTCAAGGATCGTGGCGCCAAGACCAACGTCGAGGGCAAGGAGGCCCTGAACTGGGGCATCAACGTCGCCGGCCTGCTCGTCGCCAACTCGATCCTCGGCCTGATCTTCGGATTCATCCCGGTCGTCGGCCTGATCTGGGTCTTCCTCGGCCCGCTGATCTGGATCGCCATCGTTGTGCTCAACGTGATCTTCTCGATCATGGGCGGCATCAAGGTCAACGGTGGCGGAAGCTACCGCTACCCGGTGAACATCCGCTGGATCAAGTAGTCACCTGATTCTCAGGAGCGCCGGACCCGCGGGTTCGGCGCTCTTGTGTTTAATGGATGCATGAGCACACCTCCTCCCGCAAATCCGTACGCCGGCTCGCAGGCGCCGATGAACCCGCAGGACGAGAAGCTCTGGGCGACTCTGACGCACCTGTCGCCGCTCGTCGCCGGCATCATCGGTCTTCCGTTCCTCGGGCCGTTGATCGCCTATCTCGTGCTGCGAGACCGCGGTCCGTTCATCCGGTGGCACAGCGCGCAGGCGCTCAACTTCCAGTTGACCGTGCTCATCGCATATGTCGTCAGCGGCCTTCTCACGATCGTCATCGTCGGGTTCTTCCTGCTGCTGGCCGTCTGGGTCGTCTCGATCGTCTTCATGATCGTGGCGGCCGTCGCGGCGAACCGCGGCGAGTACTACCGATACCCGTTGACGATCAGCTTCGTCAGCTAGGTCTCGTCAGTCCGGAAGCAGCCGCCGCACCACGGCGTCGGCGAGCAACCGCCCGCGCAGAGTCAGTACAACGCGACCGGCGATGGCGGCGCGGCCGTCGATGAGACCGTCGGCGATGAGTGCGGCCACGGCGGTGCGGCCGGCGTCGAGCTCGGAGATCGCGAGCCCGTCGGCGAGACGTGAGCCGAGCAGTACCGTCTCGACGCGGCGGGTGTCCGCGCTGAGCGTCTCGCGGCCCGCGGCCGGCGACACCCCTGCCGCGATGCGTTCCGCGTACGCGGCCGGGTGCTTGACGTTCCACCAGCGCACCCCGCCGACGTGGCTGTGGGCTCCGGGCCCCACGCCCCACCAGTCCTCCCCCGTCCAGTACGCGAGGTTGTGGCGTGACCGCGCCCCGGCATCCCGAGCCCAGTTGCTGACCTCGTACCAGTCGTAGCCCGCGGCGGCGAGGGTCGCGTCGGCCTGCTCGTAGAGGTCGGCGGCGAGATCGTCGTCGGGCTGCGGAACCTCGCCGCGGGCGATCTGCCGGGCGAGCTTCGTGCCCGTCTCGACGATGAGGGCGTAGGCGCTGAGATGATCGGGATGCTGCGCGAGCGCGAGGTCGAGCGACGCCTGCCAGTCGGCGGCGCTCTCGCCAGGTGTGCCGTAGATGAGGTCGAGGCTGACCTGCAGGCCCGCGGCCCGAGCCCACGCGACGACCTGCGGGATCCGGGCCGGGTCGTGCGTGCGCTCGAGGGTCGCGAGCACGTGGGGCACGGCCGACTGCATCCCGAAACTGACGCGGGTGAAGCCGGCCTCGGCGAGCTCGGCGAGACTGCGCTCGTCTACCGAATCGGGGTTCGCCTCGGTGGTCACCTCGGCGCCAGGCCCGAGGCCCCAGGTGCTCCGGATGCCGGTGAGCAGGCTCGCGAGGTCGGCGACCGGCAGGAGGGTAGGGGTGCCGCCCCCGAAGAACACGGTGGACGCCGGGCGGTGCGGGGACCCGGTGGCATCGAGCACCCGGTCGGCCTGTGCGATCTCAGCGAGCGCCTGGCCCGCGTAATCGCTCTGCTTCACCCCGCGGATCTCGGCCGCCGTGTAGGTGTTGAAGTCGCAGTATCCGCAGCGCACCTTGCAGAACGGGACGTGCACGTACACCCCGAAGGTCCGGTCGCCCCAGCCCTCGGTCACCGTCGCCGGCAGCAGCCCGTCGGCGGGCGCCGGGTCGGCGATCGGAAGGGCGGAGGGCATCCTGCGATTCTCGCAGGATCGGGCGGTGACCTCGGGCTAGTAAGCGGTCTGCGGGATCAGCGTCATCATCGTCTGCATGAGCGAGAACGACCAGATCAGGGCGACGATGAACGAGACGACATAGACCGCAATGGTTGCCCAGAGCGGTGCGAGGCCGGCGCCGGTGCGGCGGTACGCCACAACGCTGCGCCCAATCGCGTAGACGAGACCGTAGCCGGCCACCCCGAAGAACGCGAAGGCCCAGTGGAACGGCTGCGGAACGCCACGGGCCTTCAGGGCTCGCCAGTCCAGGAACGCGAAGACGATTCCGAGCGCCACGAGCAGCCATCCCCCGATGGTCGCGAGAATGAATCCGGGAGAGGTGTAGAGCGACAGCGTCCCGCTGACCGAACCAGGATTCGCGAGCACGCTGCGCATGTATCCCGCGATATCGATCGCGAACAGCGAGATCAGGCCGAGCACGGGCGACAGCACATATAGCCAGATCCAGATGGTGCCCGTCGTCGTGCCAGCGGGCGCCTTCAGCGCGGCATAGTGATGCGCTGTCGAATAGGCCGCCTGAACGCGGTCGGTCCACTGTGTCCCGTCCCACCAGCGCTGCTGGCCAGGGGCGTTCTGGTCGGGATACCAGCCGGGCGGAGTTGCATGCGTCGGGTCGGTCACGCGGTCAGTCTAGGGAGGTTTCGACACGCGGCACCCCTCCGGACACCCCCGTTCAACCCGCGTTCTCTCCCGCGATCGGACCGGCCAGCGAGCGCTCATACCGGTTCGTGTAGATCGCCTGCATGAGGCGCACGATCGGGTAGCCGACCCAGAAGATCCAGGATGCCGGCCGCGAGAACGCGCGGATCGTGAGCCACACCGAGTCGTCCTCGCGATACTCGACGATGAACGCCTCCTCGCCCGTCTCCGGATGCCCGGGCAGGGTCCCGTAGGCGAACCCCTTTCGCAGCGGCTCATCCACGATGTACACGACCCGCGCCGGCACGGCGAAGGGCCAGAGCGGCACGTGCATGATGGCGGTGTCTCCGGGGCGCAGCAATGGATTTCCGTCGGGCCCGAACACGTCCTCGCCCGCCTCGGTGCGCGTAGCGGGCTGCACAGGGGTCCCATCGTCGTCGAACGACACGGGCACATAGGTGCCGGTGGTGACCTCGGCAGGCGCCTCCAGGGCGCGGACCTTGATGCCTGCCCGCCTCTGGATTCCCCAGCTCATTGTCTCGAGCCAGGCGTGCTCCCACCGTGCCTGACCGTGGCCGATGCGCACGCGGCGGGTGATCGGCCTGAATCCCCGCGGCGGATACTGCATCAGATCACGTGATTGCGTGCCGCCGATCGCGCCGTAGGTGACGGGCACCTGCCAGAGCGTCCCGGCATCCATGCGGTCATTCTAGAAGAACGCGGAGGTACAGCCGGACGCTACGAATCCCGGCAGCCGGAAGGCTACTTCTTCGCCTTCTCCACGTCGCCCGACAGCGCGGCGATGAACGCCTCTTGAGGGACCTCGACGCGGCCGACCATCTTCATCCGCTTCTTGCCCTCCTTCTGCTTCTCGAGCAGCTTGCGCTTGCGGGTGATGTCGCCGCCGTAGCACTTGGCGAGTACGTCTTTGCGCATCGCGGAGATGCTCTCGCGGGCGATGATGCGCGCGCCGATGGCGGCCTGGATAGGCACCTCGAACTGCTGACGCGGGATGAGCTTCTTCAGCCGCTCGGTCATCAGCACGCCGTACGCGTAGGCCTTGTCGCGGTGCACGATGGCGCTGAACGCATCCACCGGCTCGCCCTGCAGCAGGATGTCGACCTTCACCAGGTCGGCCTCCTGATCACCCGAAGGCTCGTAGTCCAGCGAGGCGTAGCCGGCTGTCTTGCTCTTCAGGTTGTCGAAGAAGTCGAAGACGATCTCGCCGAGCGGCATCATGTAGCGGATCTCGACGCGGTCTTCGCCCAGGTAGTCCATGCCGAGGAGCGCCCCACGGCGGGACTGGCAGAGTTCCATGATCGTGCCGACGTAGTCCTTGGGTGCCAGGATCGCTGCCTTCACCATCGGCTCGGTCACGTGGGCGATCTTCGCGCCGGTCGGGAACTCGCTCGGGTTCGTCACGGTGAAGTGCTTCTTGTCTTCGAGCACGACCTCATACGTGACCGAGGGCGCGGTCGAGATCAGGTCGAGGCCGAACTCGCGTTCGAGTCGCTCGGTGATGATCTCGAGATGCAGCAGTCCGAGGAAGCCGCACCGGAACCCGAAGCCGAGCGCGACCGACGTCTCGGGCTCGTAGTTGAGGGAGGCATCCGAGAGCTTCAGCTTGTCGAGCGCCTCGCGCAGGATCGGGTAGTCGCTGCCGTCGATCGGGTACAGGCCCGAGAAGACCATGGGCTTCGGGTCGGTGTAGCCGGGCAGTGCGTTGGTCGAGGGCTTCGAGGCCGTGGTGACCGTGTCGCCCACCTTCGACTGCCGCACGTCCTTCACACCCGTGATCAGGTAGCCGACCTCGCCGACACCGAGCCCCTTGGTCGGGGTCGGTTCGGGTGAGCTCACGCCGATCTCGAGCAGCTCGTGGATGGCGCGGGTAGACATCATCTGGATCTTTTCGCGCGGATGCAGCTTGCCATCGATCATGCGGACGTAGGTGATCACGCCGCGGTAGCTGTCGTACACCGAGTCGAAGATCATGGCTCGTGTGGGCGCGTTGGCATCGCCGGTCGGCGCGGGGATCTTCTCGACCACCCGGTCGAGCAGCGCCTCGACGCCCTCGCCTGTCTTGCCGCTGACGCGCAGGACGTCGGCGGGATCGCATCCGATCAGCTGGGCGAGCTCGCGTCCGTACTTCTCCGGATCGGCGGCCGGCAGATCGATCTTGTTGAGAACCGGGATGATCTCGAGATCGTTCTCGAGAGCGAGGTACAGATTCGCCAGTGTCTGGGCTTCGATCCCCTGGGCCGCGTCGACCAGCAGGATCGCTCCCTCGCAGGCGGCGAGCGACCGCGACACCTCGTAGGTGAAGTCGACGTGGCCGGGGGTATCGATCATGTTGAGCGCGTACGTGTCGGCCTTGCCCGCGGGGCCTTGCCACGGCATCCGGACCGCCTGGCTCTTGATGGTGATGCCGCGCTCGCGCTCGATGTCCAGGCGGTCGAGGTACTGCGCCCGCATGTCGCGGTCGCTGACGACCCCGGTGATGCCGAGCATGCGGTCGGCGAGCGTCGACTTGCCGTGGTCGATGTGAGCGATGATGCAGAAATTGCGGATGCGCGACGGGTCGGTGGCAGCCGGCTGAAGAGGCTGCAGGGCGCGCGGAGACATGACGTGCCATCTTCCCATGCGTCGAGCGAGCATGT
>JBDSKH010000195.1:0-5470 GCA_039917005.1 Pseudolysinimonas sp. | reverse complement strand
CGAGGAGCGCGGGCACCCGCGACTCCGGATACGGCACATGCCGTTCGCGGTGACGCCCGACGCCCGCGACCGCTGGCTGCGCCACATGCGCGCCGCGGTCGACACGCTCGAGCTCGCCCCGTTGCAGCAATCGATGCTGTGGGAGTACCTCGAGCGTGCCGCGCACGCGATGGTGAACTCGGCGGGCGATTCCGCCGGCGCCGACGGTTAGACCGCGGCGAGTGCTTCGCTCAGGCCTTCGGCGACAGGAGTCGTCGGCCGACCGATGAGGCGAGCCAGGTCGCCGGTCGTCTCGGCGAGATGGCCGGCCTTGATGTTCTGGTCGAGCGCGACGACGAAGCCGGCGGTGCCCTCATCCAGGCCGGCGGCGCCCAGGATGGCGAGGTGGTCCTCCGCCGATACGCCGCGAAGCACTACATCGCGGCCGGTGACCGCCGAGACAGCCTCGGCGAGGTCGCCGAAGTTCCAGGCGACGTCTCCCGCGAGTTCGTAGACCGCACCTTCGTGTCCCGGCGTGGTCAGCACGACGGCCGCGGCCTCTGCGAAATCGCGGCGGCTGGCACTGGCCACCCGGCCGGTTCCGGCGCTCGAGACGACCTCGCCGGTCGACCGCGCCTGCTCGACGGTGCCGAGGTAGTTCTCGGTGTACCAGTTGTTGCGAAGGATGGTGAACGGGATGCCGGAGGCGGCGATCGCCTCTTCGGTCGCCTTGTGCTCGGGCGCGAGAATCAGTTCGGAGGTCGTCGCGCGAGGTGCGCTCGTGTAGACGAGGTGCTTCACCCCGGCGGCGGCCGCAGCGGTCACGGCCGTGGCGTGCTGCGCGGCGCGCTGCCCCACCTCGCTGCTCGAGACGAGCAGCACCTTGTCGGCGCCGGCAAACGCGGCATCGAGGGTCTCGGGCTTCGTGTAGTCGATCGACACGACGCGGACTCCGCGGTCCGCGAGATCGGACAGGGTGTCGACGCGGCGGCCGCCGGCGACGATGGACGACGGGGCGACCCCGCGGGCGATGAGGGATTCGATGGCGAGGCGGCCGAGGTGGCCGGTGGCACCGGTAACGACGATGGTCATGGGTTCAGTCCTTTCGAGACGGTTCCCTGAGATCAACCCCTCGCCCTTGGTGACATTCCCAATGTCGGGTACCCACCTTTTGGTAAGGTACTGACATGAAGGTGAGTTTCGACGTTTCGCGGGCCGCGCCCGGTTTCACCGATGGCGTGCTGCCCGGGTCCTGCCCCACCCGCACGGTTCTCGATCATGTGACGAGCAAGTGGGGCGTGCTCGTGATCCTGGCGCTGTCGCAGGGCACCCGCCGCTGGAGCGAGCTTCGACGGGTGGTCGAGGGCATCAGCGAGAAGATGCTCGCGTCGACTCTCCGCACCCTAGAGCGCGACGGGTTCATCGCCCGCGAATCGTTCCCCGTCATCCCTCCGCGCGTCGAGTACAGCCTCACGCCGCGCGGCCGAGAACTCGCCGACCGGCTGCTCCCCCTCATGGACTGGATCGCGGACAATGCCGACGACATCCTGATGGTCGGATGACCCGGTCCGAGTGACCCTCAACCCGCGATAGCCTCGGTACCGACTCATCCACAGGAGGATCGATGCCCCAGAACGCCGACGTCATCGTCATCGGTGCCGGACTCGCGGGCCTCGTGGCCACCGCCGAGCTCGTGGAGGCCGGCCAGCACGTCATCGTGCTCGACCAGGAGCCCGAGGCGAGCTTCGGCGGACAGGCGCATTGGTCGTTCGGCGGCCTCTTCCTCGTGGACACCCCCGAGCAGCGGCGTCTCGGCATCAAGGACAGCCACGATCTGGCGCGTCAGGACTGGTACGGCAGCGCCGAGTTCGACCGCGACGAAGACGAGAACGCCCGTGAGTGGGCCGAGGCATACCTCGCGTTCGCCGCCGGCGAGAAGCGCGAGTGGCTGCATTCGAAGGGCGTCCGGTTCTTCCCGGTCGTCGGGTGGGCCGAGCGCGGCGGCTACACCGCGACGGGGCATGGCAACTCGGTCCCGCGCTTCCATATCGTCTGGGGAACCGGCCCCGCCATCCTGGAGCCCTTCATCAAGACCGTGCGGGCGGGTGTCGAGCAGGGCCTGGTCGAGCTCAAGTTCCGTCACCAGGTCGACGAGCTCATCGTGCGCAAGGGCGCGGTTGTCGGGGCGAAGGGTTCGATCCTTGCTCCGGATGATGCGGCACGCGGAGTCGGCAGCAACCGGGATGTGGAGGGGGAGTTCTCCCTCGAGGCTCCCGCAGTCATCGTGGCGAGCGGCGGCATCGGCGGCAACCACGACCTCGTGCGCAAGAACTGGCCGGAGTGGCTGGGAAAGCCGCCGAAGAAGATGCTGAGCGGCGTTCCCGCGCACGTCGACGGCCGCATGCTTGGCATCGCCGAGAAGGCCGGCGCCCAGCTCATCAACGGCGATCGGATGTGGCATTACGTCGAGGGGATCGAGAACCACTCCCCCGTGTGGGCCAACCACGGCATCCGCATTCTGCCCGGACCGTCGAGCCTCTGGTTCGACGCGACCGGCAAGCGTCTGCCTGTGCCGCTGTTCCCGGGCTTCGACACCCTCGGCACCCTGAGCTACCTTCGTGCGACGGGGCATGACCACTCCTGGTTCGTGCTCACGCAGAGCATCATCGAGAAGGAGTTCGCGCTGTCGGGCAGCGAGCAGAACCCCGACCTCACGAACAAGAGCATCCGCGAGCTGCTGAAGCAGCGTCTCGGCAAGGGCGCCACCGAGCCCGTCGAGACCTTCAAGACCAAGGGCGCCGACTTCGTCGTGGCCGACACCCTCGACGAGCTGTTCGCCGGCATGCGCAAGCTCTCGCCGAAGGGCGTCACGCTCGACACGCAGGAGATCCGGCGCGAGATCGACGCACGCGACCGCGAGCTCGACAACGACTTCACCAAGGATGCGCAGATCACCGCCCTTCGCGGTGCCCGCAAATACATCGGCGACAAGCTGATCCGGGTCGCGAAGCCGCACAAGATCATGGACACGGCCCACCACCCGCTCATCGCCGTCAAGCTGCATGTCGTGACGCGCAAGAGCCTCGGAGGCATCCGCACCGACCTGTCCTGCCAGGCGATCGGATCCGATGGCACGCCGATCACCGGTCTCTATGCGGTCGGCGAGGCGTCGGGCTTCGGCGGCGGCGGCATCCACGGATATCGCGCGCTCGAGGGCACGTTCCTCGGCGGGTGCCTCTTCACGGGCCGTCAGGCCGGGCGAGCGATCGCGGAGTTGCTTTAGGGGCCAAAACCATCCGGCAAATCGGGGCAGGTCACCCACACTTACGCGTCGACGCACGCTGGATCGACAACCTACTGACCGGCAAACCGATGCTGGCGGTGCTTGCTAGCAAGCGCTGTCGCGATAGCCACCAGAGTTTGTCAGCCATCGATCCACGAGGATTTCCGCACCATCGAAGTGTCCATAGGACGACACAACTTGCCCGTCTCTGTGGGAAATCAATATGAAGTCGACATAGTTCTGGGAGAGGTTGAAGTCAGCTAATTCGATTGCTTCCTCGGAGCCTGCCGGAAGCTGCCCGAGACTAACGGTGCTGTCATCCTGAATCTGAATGTCACCCTCGACGCGCCATACTATTTCTGCCTTGTGAGTGTCTCTGTCGACAACCGAGACCTCGATCGCATCGAGTTCGTACGCGTCGCAGACTCCAAACTCAAGAGCACCCTTCGCGGAAATGTGCGCGCTGATGTTCGCCACCGGGACGCACCCACTAAGGCTGACGAGGAGCGCTGTGAGGGTGTTCGCCACGATCCGACCCGACTGCGAACGCACCATCGCATCCTGAACCGTCGACGCGACCGGATGCTCGGTCCATGCCGCCTCGGTCAAAGTGATGTCATCCCACCACACCGTCGAAGCCGCGACCCCGGCCGGGGCGGTGTAGGCGAGAGTGAGATCGTGGCTGGTCGCGGTCGCGGTGAACCCGGCGGATATGGCGGCGTTCGCCGGCGCTCAGCCGGTGATAATCGGACTGACACGGGTGGACCCGGTGCCGTCCGCGGCAGTGTCATCGATGAGGAGGTCGTCGTTGAGGAAGCGTGTATTGCCGCACCGTCGTGGCCACAGTCGCGTGCCCTGGCTCTAAGGGCTGAAGGTGCCTCGGTTGAGATTCAGGTATCGCGAACCCATCGCTATCTGCTCGCTTAGGTCCACCAACTTGATAGCTGGCACGTAATCTACCGCAAGCTTTATGGTTGCGCCCCGTGAACGTGCACGAATGACTCCGAAAGCCGTCTGACTTCCCGACTCGTCAATCGTGATTGTCGCGCTTCGGGTTGACGTCTTTTCGACCACAAACGGCTTCTCCGCTGTACTTGTTTCGATCGCGCCTGACTTGCTTGAGCCGCGACCTGGACGCTCAACCACCATGAGGCCGGATGCTAATACTTCGAGCGTAGCTGCGAGTCCGACCCTGACAGGCCGGTCATCGAGCCACCAATCGGCCACTTGACACCGATCGCTCTCGCGCCACGTCAATTCGACGAGGACTATCATCGTCTCCGGCGAGCGATAGTGGATCGTGTACACCACCGACTCGTAGCCTTCAGGCCAGCCTGTCGAGACAAAGAATGAATCAGAGACTGCTCTCAGCATGAACCATTCCCAAAGGTCTCAAACTGCGCGTATCGGTTGAACGTCAAGAGGATTCCGTCAAGGCAGGCGTACGTCCCCCCCTTGAAGTTGCCCTGCCCAATCTTGGACCATGAAGTTTTGGAACTGTTGACGGTCTGCCGAATCACCGCCATGGCCTCTTGCTCCCAGTCGGCGGGGCCGCCCGTGAGGGGCGGAAAGGGTTGAAGTCCGTCTCGTTGAAGCGCGGAATGCTTCGTCCAGGCCTGCGCCGCCTTCGAGATCGGGCTCCCGATCGCGGAGGGTCTGAGCGCTGAGCGCTCGAATATCAACTTGGACAATTGGCTCGGGTTCACAACCTGCTTTACGAGGGATGACTTCCCGAACAGCCTTTGAAGAGAGCGCCAAAGGGCGGAACTGCTAAACCTCGGGCTACGCCCGCCTGTGCTTGTACCATCACACAGGCCGCATTTTGCCTCACCCGTTAGATCCGAATCATTCAGTGGGTCTGCGGGATAGTCGTACGCGTTGGTGACCCCACCCTCGACGGGGTCGATCTCGAGGAATCGGCCTAGCGCGGCGACGTACTGCCGTGCCCCCATCTCGATTGTCGCGATGGTGCCTTGGTGTTCGTAGAGTTTCCGGTGCCCACCAACCCATGCCCAGTCGGCGCCCGATCCTTCGATGGTGTCCGGCACCGCATCATCGGCAGCCGTGGTCCCGATCCGCCCTGACACCGGGTCGATGGGTTGCCCGAACGGGTCATAGGAGGCCCGCGCCCCGACCCGTGCCCCGGTGTTGTCGGTGGTGATGATGACATCGCCGTGCAGGTTGGGGTAGGACCAGGATGTGTGCGCC
>JBDSKH010000194.1:0-14531 GCA_039917005.1 Pseudolysinimonas sp. | reverse complement strand
CGGCGCGCGAGAACAATGGGGTGAGGCTCTCCACCACGTGCTCGACGGCTTCGTCGAATGCCCAGGCGGCATGCGGGGAGACCGTCGACGACACCTTGATCGAGACGTAGTCGACGTCGTCGCGGGCGAGCAGCTCCCGGGTGCCCTGCAGGCGGCGGTTGGCCTCGCGCTCGCCGAGCACGGCTTCACCGAGCAGGTTGATATTGAGGCGCACGCCGTCGGCGCGCAGTGCCGCGAGGGTCTTGTCGAGGTGCTTCGGGGTGGCGTCGACGACCAGGTGGCCGACCATCTTGCGCAGCACCCAGCGGGCGATCGGGATGATGGGCCAGGGCAGCGGAATCGCGAACCCGCCGCCGATGACGATCGCGAATCGCAGATACCAGGGCAGGAACCGGGGGATCTTGCGGGAGAGCTGCTCGAGCTTCTTGCCCGCGACCTTGAGGTCTTCCGGACGCATGACGCCGTCGACGAAGCCGAGCGTGAACTCGAGTCCGCGCGGGTCCTTCAGCACGCCGGCGAGGCGCTCGGCGCTGGGATCGGGCTTGGCCGTCCGGCTCTCGGCGAGCCACTGACGCACGAGGGTCTCGACCTCGTCGACGGTAGGGAGGTCGGCGATGACTTTCCGGGATTTCTGGGGGGCACGCACGGGAACCAGTCTGCGCCCTCCCGACGCATTAGCAAAAGCGATGTTTCATGCACGGTATCGTTCGGTCTGACCGAAGGATTCTGGATGATCGACCTGCGCCGCCTCGCCCTCCTGCGGGAGCTCCACCACCGCGGCACGATCGCCGCCGTCGCCGCCGCCCTCTCTTACTCGTCGTCGTCGGTGTCGCAGCAGCTGTCGTTGCTCGAGCGTGAGGTCGGCGTGCCGCTTCTCGTGAAGTCCGGGCGCCGGGTGCGCCTGACACCCGCGGCCGAGTTGCTCGTCTCGCACACCGGCGACGTGCTCGAGCGGATGGAGGCGCTCGAGGCGGCCCTTGCGGCGACCGGGGATGCGGTGGCCGGCACGGTGCGACTGGCGGTCTTCCAGAGCGCGGCGCTGGGCATCGTGCCGCAGGCGCTGACGCTCTTCGCCGACGAGTACCCGGCGCTGCGGGTGGAGATCACCCAGCGCGAACCGGAGAGCGCGCTCGCCGCCGTCTGGGCGCGCGAGTTCGACCTCGTGATCGCCGAGCAGTATCCCGGGCACGCCGCGCCCCGGCTCGCCGAACTCGACCGGGAGCCGTTGTGCGGCGACGAACTGCGTCTGGCCGCATCGGACACCGCGATCACCGCGATCGGAGACGCCCGCTCTGCCGCGTGGGTGATGGAGCCGCGGGGCACCGCATCCCGTCACTGGGCCGAGCAGCTGTGCCGGGTGGCGGGCTTCGAGCCCGACGTGCGCTTCGAGACCGCCGACCTGCAGGCGCACATCCGGCTGGTCGAGTCGGGGCACGCCGTCGCGCTTCTGCCGGATCTCGTGTGGGGCGGCGGAGCGCCCAGCGTGCGGCTCGTCGACCTTCCGGGTGCCCCGCGTCGCGAGGTCTTCACCTCGGCCCGGCTGGCGAGCGGCGCCGACGCCACGATCGCCGCGTGCCGGCGCGTCCTCGCCCGCTCTGTCGAACTCCTCGGGCTCGTGTAGCCGGCGGCCGACGAATCCTTTTCGCGCCGGCTCTATCCATAAAGAAACTTTCCTGATACATTCCTCGGCAACCCCGACCCGAGGAGACCCGTGAGCACGACCGCCCCCGGAACACCGTCCTGGCTGCGCGAGCGCAACGACCGCACCGCCCTCGCCGCGCTGTTCGAGCACGGACCCCTGACCCGCAACCGCCTCGGGGAGCTCACCGGCATGTCGAAGCCCACAGCCGCGCAGATGGTCGCCCGCCTCGAGCAGGCCGGCCTCATCGGGCCGGTCGGCGAGGTATCGGGCGGCCGCGGTCCGAATGCCGTCAGCTACGGCGTGCGCGTCGACCGCGCCCGCGGAGTCGCCGTCGACGTCCGGGAGCACGTGATCGTCGCAACCGTCGTCGATGCGCTCGACGGCGACCACCCCGTGGTCGAGGTCGAGTTTGCGGCCGACCGCACGCCCGAGGGGGATGTCCGCTCGGCGATCGCCGCAGCATCCATGGCCGCGGACGTCGACCCTGCCACGATCGGCAGCGTTCTCGTCGGGGTCCAGGCCTCGATCTCCAGTGATGGCGAGCAACTGAGCTTCTCGGAAGACCTGCACGGCTGGCCCGAGTTCGGAGCGCGCCGGCGTATCAGCGAGTCGCTCGGCCTGTGGGTCGGTCTCGAGAACGACGTGAACCTCGCGGCGGTGGCCGAGCGCGCCGTCGGCGCAGGAAACGGGGCCGACAGTTTCGCGCTGCTGTGGATCGGCGAGGGCCTCGGTGTCGCCGTCGACCTCGGGGGCACCGTGCATCGCGGTGCTGCGGGCGGCGCCGGCGAGATCGGCTACCTCCCCGTGCCACGCACGGCCGACATCGATGTACCCGACGCCGACCTCACCGACCTCATCGGGCGCGGCGCATATGGCCGCCTCGGCGCCGAAACCGCCCTGGAGGGTTTCGCCGCACGGGTCGCCCTCGTCGTCGAGCCGGTGCTCGCGGTGCTCGATCCCGAACTCGTCGTCCTCGGCGGCCCCATCGGCATCGCCGGTGGCACACGACTCGCGAGCCTGGTGGCCGAGCGCATCGCCTCCACCACCCGTTGGCACCCGGAGGTCCGCACCACCGCGATCGCCGGTGCCCCCGTTCTCGCCGGGGCCCGCCGGATGCTGGTCGACCGCATCCGCGAGCACCTCGCCGCCGGCATCAGCTCCATCCCTTAAGCCCTAGGAAAGCGCCCAACGAAGCACGAAAGGAATCACAGTGAAAATGTCCACCCGACGACCGCTCGCGGTCGTTCTCGCCTCGGTCTCGGCCGTCGCTCTGCTCGCCGCCTGCTCTGGGACGGCCGACCAGACGATCGCCGAGACCGCACCCTCGCACCTCGAGGGCACCGTGTCGCTCTGGCACTTCTTCTCCGACCGGGAGGCCGACGTCATCCAGTCGGTCGTCGACGACTTCGAAGCCGCGAACCCGGACGTCACCGTCGACGTCCACTCCGGCCAGGACGACGAGAAGCTGCAGAAGGCCGTCTCGGCCGGCAACAACGTCGACGTCGGCATCTCGTACTCGACCGACATCGTCGGTGCGTTCTGCAGCAGCGGAGCGTTCCGCGACCTCGGACCGTACATCGAGCGCGACGGAGTCGACCTGAGCCAGTTCAGCGAGTCGACGGCCAGCTACACGCAATTCGAGGGCACGCGCTGCGCGCTCCCGGTTCTCGCTGACGCGTACGGGTTGTACGTCAACGACGACCTGCTCGCCGCCGCCGGCTACGACCACGCGCCCCAGACCTTCGAGGAATTGAAGGAGATGGCCGTGGCGATGACCACGTACAACTCCGACGGTTCGATCGACGTCCTGGGCTTCAACCCGCTGATGGGCTATTACGAGAACACGCCCTCCAACTGGGCAATGGCGGTCGGGGCAAAGTGGCTCAATGACGACGGCACCAGTGCGATCAGTTCCGACTCGGGCTGGGCGGAGATCCTGGAGTTCCAGAAGGAGTTCGTCGACGAGATCGGTTACGACGCGCTGCAGGCGTACAGCGCCGGCATGGGCCAGGAGTTCTCGGCCGACAACGCGTTCCAGACCGGCAAGATCGCCATGAACATCGACGGCGAGTACCGGACGGCGTTCATCGCCGACCAGTCGCCCGACCTGAACTACAGCACGGTGCCGATCCCGACGCTCGAATCCCATGCGGATCAGTACGGCGGCGGGTACGTCACGGGCAACATCGGCGGTATCGCGAAGAATTCAAAGAACCCCGAGCTCGCGTGGGCTCTGCTGGAGTACCTGACGACGGACACGGGTGCGGTCGTGAAGCTCAGCAACGGGCTCAAGAACGCGCCGACCATCACGTCGGCGCTCGAAAGCCCCGACCTCGAGGTGTCGCCGCAGTTCCAGACGTTCCTCGACATCATGCAGAACCCGAACTCGCTGACCACGCCTCCGAGCAAGGTCGGCGCCGGGTACCAGCAGGCCATGGGCGACTACTGGCAGAAGTATCAGCAGGGTGATGGCGGAGACCTCGCCGATGGCCTGATCGGAGTCGACAAGAACATCAACGACTCTCTCGCCCTGGTCGACGGGCCGTAATTCCCGTGACCGCCACCACCGTCTCCGGCCGGGTCGCATCCCTCGCGATCCGGCCGGGGCTCCGGCGCTCGCAGCGCCGGCGTCTGCTGACCGCGTACGCGATGCTGACGCCGGCCCTGCTGGGCCTCGTGATCTTCTTCGTCTATCCGCTCATCGCATCCATCCTGTTCAGCTTCACGCGCTACGACCTGCTGAGCGACCCGCAGTGGATCGGGCTGCGCAACTACGAGTATCTGTTCACCCAGGACCCCAAGGTCTGGATTGCGGCAGGCAACACTCTGTGGTTCGTGATCTTCCTGGTCCCGGTTCGCATGATCACGGCTCTCATGGTCGGGATGCTGCTGGTGCGCGCGCGCCAGGCGTCCGGCTTCTGGCGCACGGCTTTCTATCTCCCGGCGCTCGTGCCGCCCGTCGCCTCCGTGGTCGCGTTCGTGTTCCTCTTCAACCCGGGCACTGGTCCGGTCAACACGATCATCTCGTTCTTCGGCGGGCACGGCCCGCTCTGGTTCAACGACCCCGCACTGTCCAAGCCGTCCCTGCTGCTTCTCGGCGTCTGGGTCCTCGGCGACATCATGATCATCTTCCTGGCCGCGCTCCTCGACGTCCCGCGGGAGCAGTACGAAGCCGCAGAACTCGATGGCGCGAACGGCGCTCAGCGCTTCCGTTTCGTCACGCTGCCGAACCTCGTGCCGGTACTCGTCTTCGCGCTGGTGACCGGTGTCATCGCCGCGATGCAGTACTTCACCGAGGCCGCCGTCGCCTCGTCGGTGGCCTCCGGCAAGGCAGTCGTCGGCGAGGGTGCCGGCCAGACGATCGGCTACCCCGACGACTCGCTGCTCACCTTCACCCAATGGATCTACGTCCGCGGCTTCAGCAACTTCCAGCTGGGCTACGCATCAGCGCTCGCTGTGCTGTTGTTCGTCGTCGCCGGCCTGTTCCTGGTTCTGCTCCTTCGCCGGGTGAGGGCTTTCACGCCCGAGGAGGCCCAGGGATGACCGGCGCCGCATTGACCACCGCACTGAGCGCACCTCGGCAGAAGGCCAGACGCTTGGCGTCGCGGAAGCCGTCGCGCATGGTGACCTGGGTCGCCGAGCACACCCTGCTGGCGTTTCTGCTCGTGCTGTTCGCCGCCCCGATCGTGTTCGTCGCGCTCACGTCCTTCATGACCGACGACCAGGCACTCACCTCCGCCCTCTGGCCGAACCCGTGGAGCATCGAAAGCTACGTGGAGGCGTTCCAGCGCGTGCCGCTGGTGCGCTGGTTCGCGAACTCGGCGCTGTACGCGCTGCTGGCCACCGGCTTCATGCTGCTCAGCTCGGTCCCGGCGGCGTACGCCCTCGCCCGACTGCGATTCCGCGGCGCGAACGTGCTCTTCGTGGCGATCGTGGTTGCGATGCTGCTGCCGCCTCAGATCACGGCAGTGCCGCTGTATGTGATGTGGGTGAAGGCCGGCATGACCGGATCGCTGCTGCCACTGATCCTGCCGAATCTACTCGGGGACGCGTTCTCGATCTTCCTGTTGCGCCAGTTCTTCCTCACCATCCCGCGCGAGTACTCCGACGCGGCGCGCGTCGATGGCGCCAGCGAGTGGGGGATCCTCTGGCGGGTCGTGATCCCGATGGCCAAGCCCGGCATCGCCGCGGCGGGCCTGTTCCTGTTCTTCCACTCGTGGAACGACTACTACGGACCGTTGCTCTACACCAGTGAGAATCAGGCGTGGTGGCCGGTCGCGTACGGCCTCGCCACCTTCCGCGGGAGTCACAGCACCAACTGGAACCTCACAATGGCCATAACGATGCTCGTCATGATCCCGGTCGTGTTCATCTTCTTCTTCGCCCAACGCGTCTTCGTCGAGGGCATCACGCTGACGGGAGTCAAGGGCTAGTGAAACTCGCGATCGTCGGGGGGGGCTCTACGTACACCCCCGAACTCATCGACGGCTTCGCGCGTCTGCGCGACAGCCTGCCGGTCGAGGAGCTGTGGCTGGTCGACACCGACGAGACCCGCCTGGCCCTGGTCGGCGGAATCGCCCAGCGCATGTTCGCGCGCGCCGGCCACCCCGGCAGCGTGAAGACGACGACCGACCTGATCGCGGGCGTGTCGGACGCGGACGCGGTGCTGATCCAGTTGCGCATCGGCGGACAGGACGCGCGCCGCGGCGACGAGACCTGGCCGCACGAGGTGCAGTGCATCGGGCAGGAGACGACCGGGCCGGGCGGATTCGCCAAGGCATTACGAACCGTGCCCGTCGTGCTGACTGTGGCCGACGCGGTGCGTGCGCACGCGAAGCCGGATGCCTGGATCATCGACTTCACCAACCCGGTCGGCATCGTCACGCGCGCTCTCCTCGAGGCGGACCACCGCGCCGTCGGGCTCTGCAACGTCGCGATCGGCTTCCAGCGCCGGTTCGCCGGGATGCTGGGGGTGACTCCCGACGAGGTCTTGCTCGGGCACGTGGGGCTCAACCACCTCACGTGGATCCGCTCGGTGACCGCCGGCGGCACGGATCACCTGCCCGCCATGTTCGAGCGCCTCGACGAGCTGGCCGACGAGGTCGAACTGCCCGCCCACCTGCTGCAGCTGCTGGGCGCGGTGCCGAGCTACTACCTGCGTTACTACTACGCGCACGACCGCGTGCTCGAGGAGCAGCTCCACTCCCCGACGCGCGCCGACGCCGTGCAGGCCGTCGAGCGCGAGCTGCTCGCCCTCTACGCCGACCCCTCGGTCGACACCAAGCCAGAGGCCCTGGCGCAGCGCGGTGGTGCCTTCTATTCGGAGGCGGCCATCGAGCTGCTCTCCGGCCTCCTCGGCGACACGGGCGAGACCCGCGTCGTGAATCTGCGCAACGGCGGCACTCTGCCCTTCCTCCCCGACGATCACGTGATCGAAGTGCCGGCGCGGGTGACCGCCGCGGGTGTCGAGGCCCTTCCGGTCGCGCCCCTCGACGACGACATCCGGGGCCTGATCTCCGCTGTCGCCGGCTACGAGCGCCTCGCCCTCGAGGCGGCCGTGCTGGGCGGGCGCGATCGCGTGCTGCGCGCCATGCAGGCGCACCCCCTCGTGCTGCAGTACGACCGCGCCGAGAAGCTGACCGACCTGCTGCTCGCGCACAACGCGCAGCACCTGGAGTGGGCGCGATGAGCGACCCCGTGCCCGGATGTGTCGTCGCCGTCGACGGCGGTGGCTCGAAGACCCATGCCGTCGCGCTCACGATCGACGGCGAGCTCGCCGGACGCGGCCACGGCCCGGGCTCGAGCCCGCATGTCTCCGGCGTGCCCCAGTCGATCGAGATCGTGGATGCGGCGGTGCGCGCTGCGATCGAAGCGGCCTCCGCAGGCGGGACCGACGAGGTCGCACAGGCGAACATCTACCTGTCGGGCCTCGACCTGCCGCCCGAGCTCGACGAGTACGCGGATGCCGCTGCAGCGCTTCCCTGGACGTCGCCGACCACCGTTGTCGACAACGACCTCTTCGCGCTCCTCCGCACCGGCACCGAGTCCCCGGACGCGGTCGCGGTGGTCTGCGGCACCGGCGTGAACGCCATCGGCGTCCGCTCGGCCGGTCCCGCCGGACCGGCCGCCGCCGCCCGCTTCGCCGCGCTGGGCCCGATCTCCGGCGACTGGGGCGGCGGCAGCGGACTCGGCGAGGAGGCGCTCTGGCATGCCGCGCGCGCCGAGGACGGCCGCGGCCCCGAGACCGCGCTGCGGGCGGTCGTCCTCGCGGGAATGGGAGTCGCGTCGGTCTCCGAGCTCACGCAGGACCTGCACTTCGGCCGTCGGCAGCTGCCCGACCTGGCGGTCCTTGCGCCCGGAGTGCTCGAGGCGGCACGAAACGGGGATGCGATCGCCGGCACCATCGTCGACCGCCAGGCCGCCGAGGTGGTGGCCTTCGCCCGCGCATCGCTCACCCGGCTCGGAATGCTCGATCGCGAGGTGCCTGTCGTGCTCGGCGGAGGCGTCATCCGCGCCGCAGATGAGCGCCTCATCGCCGGCATCATCGCCGGGCTCGCGGAGGCCGCACCTCTCGCCCGGGCTGTGCTCCTCGACTCTCCGCCGATCGTCGGAGCCGGCCTTCTCGCCCTGGAGGCCGCGGGCGCGACTCCCGCAGCCGTCGAGCGGGCACGCACCGAGCTGACCGCCGCCTACTCACGGGAGTTGTGATGGCAAACCACATCGGTGCCACCGTCGCCGCGATCACCCTCACCATCGCAATTGCAGGCTGCACCGCCGGGCCCGTAGCGGATCCGGGCGGCCCAGCCACCGCATCCACTTCCTCTCCCACGCCCTCGAATCACATCGATCTCGACGATCCCCGAATCAAGGAGATCGCGATGAGCCTCGTCTCGACGGCCGAGAACTCGTCGACAGACTGGAGGGCGCAGTACTCCTACATCGAGGACATCGGCGACGGGCGCGGTTACACGGCCGGCATCATCGGGTTCTGCAGTGGGACGGGCGACATGCTCGAGTTGGTACGGCCTACACGGCCGCCCAGCCCGGCAACCCGCTCGCCGGGTACCTGCCCGCCCTGGAGGCGGTGAACGGCACCGATTCGCACGAGGGCCTCGACTCGCCATCCGGCGAGTATGCGGGCTTCATGGATGCCTGGGTCGCCGCGGCCGCGGACCCGGTCTTCCAAGCCGCGCAGGACGGCGAGCGCGACACCGTCTACTTCGATCCGGCGGTCGCGCAGGCGAAGGAAGACGGCCTGCGCGCTCTCGGCCAGTTTGCGTATTACGACGCGTTGGTGATGCACGGCCCGGGCGACGACCCGGTCAGCTTCGGCGGAATCCGCGCCACCGCGCTCGAGAACGCAGCCCCACCGTCGCAAGGCGGCGACGAGACGGCGTACCTCGACGCCTTCCTCGACGCGCGGGAGGACGCGATGCGCACCGAGGAGGCGCACGAGGACACCACGCGTGTCAGCACGGCGCAGCGGGTATTCCTGCGCGCCGGCAACCTGGACCTGCAGCCGCCGCTGCGCTGGAGCGTCTACGGCGACGAGTTCGAGTTCCCGACGCTGCCTTAGGCCGCGACGGCGAGCTTGGCCTCGCGCACCCCCTGCAGCGCGCCCGACCACGACACGAGCTGATCGAGCAGCGTCGCGATGCTCTTGCCGTGCTGCGGCCCCGGCGCGAAGGTGCTGAAGTCCTCGAAGTCGGTCACCAGCGAGAAGCCGATCTGCTGCCGGACGTCGGCGATCTGCAACTCGCCGAGGACCAGTCGCAGATGCTCGGCAGCGCGGAGACCACCGCTGTATCCGTAGCTGACCAGCGCGGCCGCCTTGTTGTTCCACTCGGTGTAGACGAAGTCGATCGCGTTCTTGAGGGCGCCGCTGGTGGAGTGGTTGTACTCGGGGGTCACGAAGACGAATCCGTCGAAGGACTCGATCTTCTCTGACCATGCCTTGGTGTGATCGTTGGCGTACTGCCGCCCGGCCGCCGGGCTCGCCTCGTCGAGGTGCGGCAGCGCGAAGTCGGCGAGGTCGACGATCTCGAACTCGGCGTCCTCGCGCTCGATCGCCTGGTCGTGCACCCACTTCGCGACCTGGTCGCCGACCCGGCCGGGACGGGTGCTGCCGATGATGATGCCGATGCGGACCTGGGACATGTCTCGTGTGCTCCTCTGTTCGGTGACGTGTCAACCTTAGGCCAGTTCGGTGATGCGTCAACTAGTCCGGATCGGTAACATGGTCGGATGCCGGGACTGACAGAGGTGAGCGACGAGGATTGGGGCCTCTGGCGCGACTTCGTCGCCATGCACCGCCACCTCGCGCGCGAGCTGGATCGTCGGCTGCAGCGCGACGCCGCGATCTCGCAGGCCGATTTCAGCGTGCTCCTCGCCCTCTCGGAGGCCCCCGACCGCAAGCTGCGCACGGGTGAACTCGCCGAACTCCTGGCCTGGGAGAAGAGCCGGGTCTCGCACCAGGTCTCCCGCATGGAATCGCGGGGGCTGCTCGAGCGGACCGAGTGCGACACCGACGCCCGCGGCACCTGGGTCGGTCTGACGGCAGAGGGTCGCCGCATCCTGCTCGGGTCGATGCGCGAGCACGCGGCGGCGATCCGGACACTGTTCTTCGACAACCTGCAGCAGGGCGAGAAGGCCGCCATCGCGGGAGCGTCGACGCGCATCATCGAGCACATCAACCCCGTCGCCTGCGAGATCGCAGACGAGAAGGGCATGACAGGGTCCCGACGCCTGCGGAGGACGTCGGCCGCGTGATCGGTTCGTCGCGCACCAGCGCGGGGCGCCCCGGCACCGAGCGCGCCGATGTCGTCGTGGTCGGCGGCGGCCACAACGGGCTGACCGCAGCCGCCTACCTCGCGGCCGCCGGCAAGAGCGTCGTCGTGCTCGAGCGCCTCGACGGATTCGGCGGGGCGGCCGTCTCCGCGCCCCCGTTCCCCGGCGTCGATGCGCGACTCTCTCGATACTCGTATCTCGTGAGCCTGCTGCCGCAGACGATCATCCGCGACCTGAAGCTCGACATCCGGCTTGCGCGGCGGCGGTACTCGTCGTACACGCCGAAACCGGGCACCGACACCGGCCTGCTGGTGGATACCGGTGATGCGGCGACGACCGCCGCGTCCTTCGCCGCGATCGGCGCGAAGCCGGATGCCGCGGCATGGCAGCGCTTCTACGAGGGCACCGAGCGGGTCGCCCGCGCCCTCTTCCCGACCGTGACCGAGCCGCTCGCCACCCGCAGCGAGACCCGCCGCCTCCTCGGAGACGACGCGGCCGGCCGCGCTCTGTGGGACGACCTCATCGAGAACCCGGTCGGCAGCGCGATCGAGCGCGACTTCGCCGACGACCTGGTGCGCGGCGTCGTGCTGACCGATGCCCTCATCGGCACCTTCGCCCCGAACGTCGATGCCACCTTGGCCGGCAACCGCTGCTTCCTGTACCACGTGATCGGCGGCGGCACCGGTGACTGGGATGTCCCGGTCGGCGGCATGGGAGCCGTCAGCGGGGCGCTCTGGCGGGCCGCCGTCGATGCCGGGGCGAAGCTCGTCAACGACGCCGAGGTCACGGCGATCACCCCCGACGGCGAGGTCTCATACCGCACGGGCGGCGAGCGCGGACACGAGCAGCGCATCGCTGCCGGGACGGTGCTCGCGAACGTGGCGCCGTACGAGCTGTCCCGGTTGCTCGGCGCACACGGGGCGCCGGTCGAGCGTCCAGAGGGCGCGCAGGTCAAGGTCAACCTGCTGCTGAAACGGCTGCCGCGGCTGCGCGACACGAGCCTGGATCCGGTGGCGGCCTTCGGGGGGACCTTCCACGCGAACGAGGGCTGGCGGGCGCTCGACGACGCGTATCGAACGGCGGCGGGTGGATCGTCCGACCCCGCGATCCCCGGCCTGCTGCCCGTCGAGATCTACTGCCACTCGCTCACCGACCCCAGCATCCTGTCGCCCGAGCTGCGGGCGAGCGGCGCGCAGACGCTGACCGCGTTCGGACTGCACGCGCCCGATCGCCTGGTCACCGAGGCGACCAACGACGGGCGACGGGCGGAGCTCGAGGCCGCGGTGTTCCGGTCACTCGACGCCGTGCTCGGCGAGCCGCTCGCCGACGTGCTGCTCACCGACGGCGAGGGCCGCCCGTGCGTGGAGACCAAGACGACCCTCGACATCGAGCACGCGCTGCGCATGCCCGGCGGCAACATCTTCCATGGCCCGCTGTCGTGGCCGTTCGCGGAAGACGACGCCGATCTCTCGACGCCGGCACTCCGCTGGGGTGTCGCGACCGAGCACGACCGCATCCTGCTCTGTGGATCCGGTGCGCAGCGCGGCGGCGCGGTGAGCGCTCTCGGAGGGCACAACGCGGCCATGGCGGTGCTCGAAAGCGGTCACTAGGCTCGATGTGCCCGCGCGGGCGGGTGACAGTTCGAGTGAAGGAGCACGTTTTCATGGGACTGATGGACAACATGGGCGGAGCCGCCGGAGGCGACTGGCAGAAGCAGGCCGCCGACGCGCAGGCCATGGCCGACCAGATGATGAAGGACTCCGGCTACGGAGCGTCGACCGGCGATGCGGTCGCAGCCGCGCCGGCGATGGCGGCCGACCGAGGCAAGCTCGAGGAGCAGGCGCACGAGCAGAATCGCATCCTGGCGGTCGGCGAGAAGGCCAAGATCACGATCGTCACGAAGACGGACACCGGCGAGAAGGTCGCCGGCAACGACACCTACCTCCTCGAGCTCAAGGTCGAGCCGGAGGGCGGCAAGGCATACACGGTCAAGAAGACGGAGATCATCCCGCCGCAGGTGATCAGCGGGTACGCCGACGGCACCACGATGGACGGGCGCATCGACCCGGCCGACAAGAACAAGGTTGCCTTCGGCGACAAGCCGTTCATGTGAGCGAAGGGGAGAGATCATGGGAGTCTTCGACGATGTGGGGCGTATCTACGACGCCACCAAGGGAACCAAGCGGCCGGGACTGATCGACGGCATCAAGCAGGCGGCCGACGCCGCCGAGGGCTCGCGGGCGATGCGGGATCAGATGGCCGCGACCGGCGGTGTGCCGCAGGGCGTGAACGGTCAGAGCTTCAATCCGTTCGAGAACATGCAGGGTATGGCGGCGGCCACCCGCGGCACGGGCACCATCGCGAAGATCGACGACACCGGTGAGAAGTTCGAGACCTCGAAGATCTACGACGTGACCTTCGACGTCGTGTCCGACACGGAGCCGCCCTTCCAGGTCGTGCACCGTCAGATGATCTCCGCCGCGGCCCTGGGCAACTGGCAGCCGGGCAAGACGCTGCCGGTGCGCTTCGATCCGGCGAACACGGGTCAGATCACGATCGGCTAGCCCGGTCGCCTCGAAAGGGACGTCAGGACGTCACCGGGCGCGGTTGTCGACGATCGTCATCCGCGCCCCGTGGCGCTCGTAGCCGATCCCGGCCGCCTCGATGAGGCGCACCACCCGCTGCCGGTGCCCGCGCCACGGCTCGAGCAGCTCCATCATCCCGTCGTCGTCGACGCGGTGGCCGGTGAGCGCCGCCCCTACGCGCTTGCAGGTGTGGAAGTCGCCGATGCTCACCGAGTCGGGGTCACCGTGCGAGCGCTGCACGGTCTCATGCGCGGTCCAGACACCGACGCCCGGAATGGTGCGCAGCCTGCGCGTGGCCTCCGCGGCATCCACTCGGCTCGCCCGTTCGAGCGCGTCGCCGACACCGACCACCCGCATGACCGTGTCCGAGCGCTGTGGCCCGACCCCCGCGCGATGCCACTCCCAGGACGGTACGCGGCGCCACACCTGCGGGCCGGGCGCGACCCGCATGCCGATCGGTGCCGGGCCGGGCGCGGGCTCACCGTGCCGCGTGACAAGAGAGCGCCAGGCACGCTTCTGCTCGATGCCGGTGACCTTCTGCCCCAGGATCGTGGGGACCAGGAAGGGCAGGATTCGGGCGGCTCGCGTGAGGCGCAGCCCCGGCGTGCTGCGGTGCAACTCGGCGATCAACGGGTGCCGTGACGCGTCGAACCCGGTGTCGTCGTCGTCGCCACCGCACAGGCGCGGGACCTGCGCGATCGCCTGCTCGGCTCCCGCGCCCCACGCCGTCGCCTCGATCGAGCCGGCCGCGCGGCGCAGGTGAAGGCTGGCAGGCCCGCCGGCAGTGGCGAGGGTGATCCAGATGCCGGTGGCGTCGCGCTGCATCGTCGGGTCGGTGGGTCCCTGCGCGAGCGGGCCGAGCGTGAGCCGCAGCGAGACCTCGCGCCCGGGGGCGTAGGTCGTTCGCATGGCGTCCATCTGCCGCAACCCTAGCCGCGGTGGACGACGTGTGATGCGCTCGTGCCCGGACATGCGGAACCGGGACGGACATCGTCGTCCGCCCCGGTTCGTCCTCTGTCTAGAGGCGCGCAGTTCGCCGTTCGGCTCAGCCGCAGGTGAGGGTGCCGCCGCCGTCGGTCGGGTAGATGCCCGGCTCGAGGCCCGCGCACGCGTTGACCACCGCGAGGCCCGCGATGACGGACACGACGACGATCACGATCCAGATGAGCGTGAGGATGAGACCGATGATGATGCCCGCCGTCGCCGGTGTGTTGGGGACGCCGGCCTTCTTCGACTGGCCGCGGGCGACCAGGCTGATGATGAATCCGACCGGAGCCGCGAGGAAGGCCAGGATCAGGCCCACGATGCCGAGGGTCTTGCCGTCGCCCGGGGTGGCCGCGGGAGCTGCAGCAGGAGGAGGTGTAGTCATGGTGTCCTTCGTGGGTGTGAGGCGCGCCCGAGTCGGCGCGACGTCCGAACTCTAGCGAGTCGCGGCGTCCTGCCGCGAGTGCTAGACGGGCGCGTCCCTCCCGGCCCCAGGGACACGGCATGATGGATGCGATGAGTATCGGCATCCT
>JBDSKH010000193.1:0-4314 GCA_039917005.1 Pseudolysinimonas sp. | reverse complement strand
GCGGCGCTCACGGAGGCGTCGCGGAACGGCACGCGGGATCAGCAAGGGTTCCAGCAGGTGATCCGCCGCGTCGTGGGCCGCTGGGTCAACACGCAGCACCGTCGGCGTCCGATGATCATCCCGGTGGTCATCGAGGCATAGGGTTCGCGGGCTCTGGCCGGTACCCTGAGCCATGCGCCGCACCCCTTTCGTCGTCATCGCGGCCGCCGCCGTGCTCGCTCTGACCGCCTGCGACCCGGCGGGCCCCGCCACCTCGCCGTCGCCGCACCCGTCCGCGAGTTCCGCGAGCCCGACGCCGACGCCAACGCCGACGCCGACCACCGCCCCTGCCCTCGCCGACCTCGTGCTCACCGCGAACGGCATGGGCACCCTCGTCTTCGGCGAGGCGCCGAGCGCCGATCCCGCGCAGCAGATGATCGCCGAGGACCCGGCGGCGTGCGCCGAGTTCGCTCCGGCCGGAACACCGGAAGCGACCCGCTGGCGCCCGATCGCGGCGTATCTGGCGGCCGGCGAGACCTTCGGCGTCTCCGTCGCCGCCGGAACGCTGGAGCGGATCGACCTCTTCTGCCCCTCGATCCCGACCGACGGCGGGATCCGGATCGGCGCGACGCTCAGCGATCTGGTCACGGCGCACCCGGGCGCCGCCCTTGTCGCGGGCAGCCTGACGGACATCTACGTGGTCACCGGTACACACGGCACACTGCAGATCGAGGTCGCGCGCACGGACTCGACCGGCTACTGGCCGGCCGGGGACATCGGTCACGTCGTCTTCATCCACGCCGTGGAAACCGGCTACGGCACGTTCTCGGTCGTCGCCAGCGAGAACATCGCGGGCGGATGTCTCTGAGATATCCTCTGGGATATCCTCCTCTGGGCTGACGCCCGACGCTCGAACGTGCGGAAGTGTTGGGTACGACTTCGTCCGCCCGTTTGATTCGATGGGAGGGACCGTGCCGCGCACGGTCGTCGTCCCCGCACTGAGAGGTTCCTCCCCCCGTGAGCATCGCGCGCAAATGGGTGTTTCCCATTCTCCGTATCGTCGTCTTCGCCGTCATCGCGGCCGCCCTGGTCAAGCTGGCGTTCTTCGCCGACCCGGTAGCGCAGAGCAGCGAGCAGCCGACCGGCGAGATCGTCGAGCCCCAGGTTCCCGTGATGATGGGCACCATCCAGAACGACATCTCGATCAGCGGGACGGTGAACTCGGATGCCGCCGTGCCCGTCAAGGCCACGTTCGGCGGCGAGGTGCGCGAGGTGCTCGTCGGCCAGGGCGCCGCTGTCACCCCCGACACCGAGATCATGGTGGTGCGCGCCGAGCTCGTGAACTCGAACGGCACCCCGTACACGAAGGTGCAGCGCGTCAAGGCCGGTGCCACCGGCATCCTGTCGTCCTTCACCGTGCTCGTGGGCCAGACGATCGGCATCGGCGACGTCGTCGGCCAGGTCGCGCCGCAGAGCTTCAACGTCACTGCGACGATCTCGCCCGAGCAGCTGTACCGCCTCACCGAGCAGCCGACGGAGGCGCAGGTCACCGTGCAGGGCGGTCCCGCACCGTTCACGTGCGCGGGGCTCACGATCATCACGCCGCTGCCCGGAGCGACCGGGGGAGGCTCAGGCGACGGCTCGGGAGAGTCCGGTGGCACGAGCACGACCGTGCGTTGTACGGTGCCCTCCGACGTGAGGGTGTTCCCGGGGCTCGTCGCCGACCTCACGATCGCGGGCGGAATCGCCGAGGACGTGCTCACCATCCCGATGACCGCGGTGCAGGGCGCGGCCGACACGGGGATCGTCTACGTGATCCTCGACGACGGCACGCAAGAGGAGCGTCCCGTGACCCTCGGCCTCAACGACGGCATCAACGTCGAGATCACCGACGGGCTGGAGGAGGGCGAGCTCATCCTGCAGTTCGTCCCGGGCGCCGCCGCGGGCGAGGGCGGCCCCCTCGACCCCGGCGTCCCGATCGACGGCGGCGGCGTCATCATCGAGGGCGGCAAATGAGCCTGCTGCGACTCGAAGGCGTCACGCGAACAGTCGAGCTTCCGGATGCGGAGCCCCTCCACATCCTGCGCGGCATCGATCTCGAGGTGGAGGTCGGCGATCACGTGAGCATCGTCGGCCGGTCCGGAAGCGGCAAGTCGACGCTGCTGAATCTGCTCGGGCTGCTCGACACCCCCACAAGCGGCAGCCTGCAATTCGACGGCGTGCCCCTCGAGAAGCTGACGGGCGGCGAGCGCGACCGGCGCCGGGGCACCGATATCGGGTTCATCTTCCAGTCTTTCAACCTCCTCGGCGGCCGCACGGCACTCGAGAACGTGATGACGCCGCTGCTCTACGCGACGGGCCGCCAGTTCTGGCGGCGGGAGCGCGTCGCCGCCGAGATGCTCGACAAGGTCGGGCTCGGCAACCGGCTCGCATCGATGCCGGAACAGCTCTCGGGAGGCGAGCAGCAGCGCGTCGCGATCGCGCGAGCCCTGGTGCGCGGCCCCCGCCTGATCCTGGCCGACGAGCCGACCGGCGCGCTCGACATCGATACCGGCGCGGCCGTCATGAAGCTCCTCGACGACGTGGCAGAGAACTCGGGCGCCGCCCTCATCACCATCACCCACGATCCGAACGTCGCCGCGCTCGCACGCCGGCACTACCGGCTCGACCGCGGAGTGCTGTCGCCGGTCGACGTGAAGCGCGTGCTCACGCTCGCCGAGGGCGGGGTGACGCTGTGAATCGGATCTGGACCGGACTCGTCGGCTCGGTCGTCGAGGCATGGGCAGAACTCCGCATCCACCGCACCCGCGTCCTGCTCAGCCTGATCGGCGTCGCGGTCGCGGTCGCGGCCCTCACCGGGATCGTCGCGCTGGGTGCCATCGCCCAGCAGTCGCAGATCGAAACGATGGAGCGGCAGTCCGGGCGACCCGCCCTGCTGTCGGTCAGCACCTACAACCCGGTGTCCGGCGAGACGCCAGATGCCGTGAAACTCGCGACCGCGTTCGAGAGCACCATGGAGCGCTACGGCATCCGGTACCACAGCCGAAACGCGTACGCGAACCTGCAGATCCAGTTCCCGGATGGCGTGCGCGACGTCCAGGTGCAGGTCGTCGACCCCGCGTTCGGCGTCATGCACCGGGTACGGGTCGCGGAGGGCGCGTGGTTCACCGATGCCGACTCCGAGCGCCTCGCCCCCTCGGTGATCGTCAACGAGAGCTACTGGGAACTGCTCGGATCTCCGCCGCTCAGCTCGCATCCGACCATCACCCTGCCGGGCACGCAGGCGACGACGGCGGTCATCACCGCGGTGACGCCGTCGGGACCCTACGAGGACTACCCGTCGATGTTCCTGCTCACCGGCGCCTGGGACCGGATCGCGTCGGAGGAGCTCCGCGCGCAGACCTATCCGGCATTCGAGGCGTGGGTGCCGCCCGAGCTCGCCGATGAGCTGACGGGGCTCATCCAGCGCGATGTCGCCGGCGCACTCGGCCCCGACTGGCAGACCGACGTGTACCGCAACGACTACCTGTCGTACGGGGGAGAGGATCCGCTGCTCTTCATCAAGCTGCTGGTCACCGGCGTGGCGATCCTGATCCTCCTTCTCGGCGCCCTCGGGCTGCTCAACATCTCACTCGTGACGGTGAAGCATCGCATCCGGGAGATCGGCATCCGACGCAGCTTCGGCGCCACGGCGGGTCGCGTGTTCTTCGCCGTGATGATGGAGAGCGTCGTCGCCACGGTCGTGGCCGGCATCGCCGGCGTCGCGCTCGCCGTTCTCATCGTCAAGAACCCGTGGGTCAGCTCGTTCGTCTCCTCCGGAGTCGACGACGTCCCCGCGTTCCCGATCGAGGCGGCTTTGATCGGCCTGGCGTCGGCCACGGGCGTCGGGGCGCTCGCGGGACTCCTGCCGGCGCTCGTGGCCGTTCGAGTGAGGGTGATCGACGCGATCCGGTATTGACCGCGGCGACGGCCGACAACACTGACACGCGCCCAGCCTCCCCGGCGAGCGCAGACCCCGCAGGTACCGTCGCTTCATGGCCACGAGCACGAGGTCTTCGAACTCGCGCGCCCGAGGTGCCAATTCAGGTACCCGGGCATCGAGGGGATCGTCGCGCTCGCGGACCCAGCCGACGAAGAAGCTGCCGAAGAACGCGCCACCCGAGCAGGGCCTGCTGTCGAGCGCCTGGATGGGGTTGGCGCATGTCGTCGGCGGCGCCGCCCGGTTGTTCGGCAAGGAGACCCTCGCGAAGGACGAGCGCCGCGACGGGGTGCCGTTCCTGCTCGTCGTGCTCGCCGTCATCGGCGCGATCGTCGAGTGGTTCACGCCGGGCCAGG
>JBDSKH010000192.1:0-3399 GCA_039917005.1 Pseudolysinimonas sp. | reverse complement strand
GCGAATTCGTCGTCACGATCGAGGGCCTGGGGCGCTTGGTCGACGCCGCCCGCGTCGCCGGTGCCGGCGAGGTCGATGACCGTTCGCGGCGCACCCTCGGAACCGAGGGTCTCGCCCACCGCAACGGATGCCCGCGGAGCGTCTACTTCCTCGAGCGGCTGGTGCTGACATCGCAAGCTGAGGCCACCCGCCGCATCCGCGCGGGTCGTGAACTGCGCGCCCGGTCGGCGCTCGATGGGTCGCCGCTTCCTGCGCCGTTCCCGCTCGTGTCCGAAGCGGTCGAGCGCGGAGCCATCGGTATCGACGCCGCCCTCGCCATCGCGAAGAACCTGGCGGAGGCGTCGCTGGTCGGCTCTCCGCAGCAGATCGCCGTCGCCGAGGAGCGACTCGTCGATCAGGCCACCCGTATCTCCGCTGACCTCGTGGCGACACAGGCGGTCATGTGGCGAAGCACCCTCAATCCGGACGGATCCGAGCCCACGTACGAGCGCGTGCGCGAGAAGCGCAGGTTCACGATCGGTCGCGAGAATCCCGATGGGCTGACGCCATTCTCGGGCCTCGCCGAACCTCTCTTCGCGGCAACCCTGCGGGCAGCGGTCGGCGGGCGCACGGCTCCGTCGGTCGGGCCACGGTTTCTCGACCCTCGCGATCTCCCCGAGGGCACGTCTCCCGGTGAGGTCGAGGATGATCCGCGCAGCCGCGAACAGCGAGCCTACGACGTCCTCGCCGGCCTTCTGACGGCCGGCATCCGTTCTGATTCCGCCACTGCGGGGCCGTTGCACAGCACCGCGACGGTCACGGTGGTCGTCCGCGCGAGCGATCTGGCCCGCGGCACCGGGCCCGCCTGGCTGGATGACGTGCGCGAGCCCATCTCCGCCGCGCTAGCGGCCGAGGTCGGCTGCGATGCAGGCATCACTCTCATCGGAATCGGCGACAAGGGCCAGCCCCTCTGGCTGGGGCGCCGAGAGCGCTACTTCACCGCTGCCCAGCGGCGAGCGCTCGCGACCCGGGACGGCGGATGCGTCTGGCCCGGTTGCAACGCCCCACCATCGTGGTGCCACGCCCACCACGTGATCCCCTGGACGCAAGACGGGCCCACCGACGTCGACAACGGCGTGCTGCTGTGCGCCTTCCACCACCACCTGCTGCATCGCGGGGAATACCGGATGCGGATGGAGGAGGGGCTCCCCCATTTGCTGAGCCCGAAGTGGATCGATCCGCAACAACATTGGAGACCCGTGGGCCGGCCACGCTGGTCCCGCGCCGCCTAGCTCGCGTTTACGATTGCAGCGGAGGCCGATCCCACATGCTCGCCGCGCGACTGCTCGACGTGTTGCTTATCCTGCTGTTCCTCGTCTACCTCGGGGAGGGCTGGCGCAACGGATTCGCGCGCAGTATCAGCACCATCGCGGGCATCGTCGCCGGGGGTGCCGCCGCATTCTTCGCCATCCCGTTCGTCGCCGGCATCATTCCCGAACCGTTCTGGCGCACCGTCGTCACCATCGCCATCGCCGTCGCGCTCCTGGTCGGCGGCCACGCGGGTGGCGCCGCCCTCGGGCGCGCCATCCGCGGACGCGTCGCCACCACGGCACTCAGCGCCCCCGACCGCGTCTTCGGCGCCCTCGCCAACCTCATCACGTCGGCGCTGGTCACGGCGCTCATCGCCGGCAGCGTCGGCGCACTCGGTATCCCCTTCCTCTCGACCGCCATCTCCGACTCGTGGGTTCTCAAGGGCATCGAGCGCATCACCCCCGCGCCGGTGGATGCCGCCCTCGCCCGCCTGCGATCCATCGTCATCGACGAGGGGCTCCCGAGCATCGCTGAGGCCCTCGGCGGCGTCTCGACCTCACCCGGAGTCCCCGACGTCGACACCGGCAGCGAACCCCTCGCGATCGCCGCGCAATCGGTCGTGCGCATCAGCGGCAACGCCTACGCCTGCGGCCAGAACCAGTCAGGCAGCGGATTCGTTGTCGCCACCGACCGCATCGTCACCAACGCACACGTCGTCGCCGGAGTCCCCGAGCCCGTCGTCGAGGCACCGAACGGGCAGGCGCTCGACGGCCGCGTCGTCTACTTCGATCCCGACGACGACCTCGCCATCATCGCGGTGGTCGGGCTCTCCGTCGCCCCGCTCGACCTCGCGTTCACGCTGGGCGTGGGCGATGAGGCCGTCGTCGACGGATATCCCTTCGGGGGACCCTTCACGACCGGCGCGGCAGAGGTGCTCGCCGTGTCCACCGAGCAGATCGCCGACATCTACGGCCAGAGCACGTCACCGCGCGAGGTGTACTCGCTCGCCGCCGACGTCAATCCCGGCAACTCGGGCGGACCGCTGCTCACGACCGATGGAGACATCGCCGGGGTGATCTTCGCCCGCAGCGCCACCGACGAGGATCTCGGCTACGCGATGACCAACGCCGAGCTCGGCCCCGTCGTGGACGCCGCACCGGGGCTCGCCACCGCGCTTTCGCCCGGCAACTGCATCAGCGGTTAGCCGGCCCGCTAGCTTGCATCCGGGTACTTCATGTACCACTCGGTGTACGAGGTCGCCCGCCCGTCCGGTACGAAACGGATCACCCAGAGGTTCGCGTACCGCCGCCCGTCGGAGTACAGCGTGTCGCCCTCCACGAACGCCGTGTCGCCATCGAGGCCCGCCGGCTTCCAGGTGAAGGTGTAGTCGCCCGGCTGGTCCTGGTCGTCGATCCACCCCGCGACGATCGCGTCGTGGCCGACGCGCACGTCGGCGAACGGGGCGGTGCGGTACTCGCCATCCTCGGTGAAGAGAGCCCGGATGTCGTCCGGCGCGTTCGAATCCCAAGCGCGCAGGTAGCCGTCCATCCAGGTGCTGACTGTCGTCGAATCCGTCATGACTCTGGTCTACCCCTTTCCACCGACGACGACCCACTGACGACGACCTTGCCGCGCAGGTGGCCGGCTTCCAGAAAATCGAACGCCTCCACGACCCGTTCGAGCGGGTAGCGCCCCGCGATCGGGACCTCGACCGCGCCATCGACGACCAGTGCAGCAAGCGTGGCCAGCGTCGGGAGGTCGGTCGGCCCGCGCCCGACCTGGCGGACCCCGGGCGGTGCGTTCCCGCCCATCGCGTTCGTGTTGATTCGCTCGGGTGGCACGCCGAGCTCCAGGAACTGCGCCACCGACTCCCCTCCGTGCAGATCGAAGGCCGCGGTCGGCGCAGCGAGCGGGCCGGCCAGCAGAGCCCGCACCGCATCCACCATGCCCGGTCCGTATTCGACCGGCTCGATGCCACGGGATCGCAGCCAGCCGTGATTGGCCGTGGATGCCGTGCCGATGACACGGATCCCCGCGTGAACGGCCAGCTGCGACAGGATGCCACCCACGCCGCCGGCAGTCGCGCTCACCACGATCGTGTCGCCGGCT
>JBDSKH010000191.1:0-5929 GCA_039917005.1 Pseudolysinimonas sp. | reverse complement strand
CACCATCTACACGCCCCAGTTCATCGTCGGCCACTGGTGGGAGCACGCGCTTCATAACCACAAGGCCCGTCGCATCCGTCACAAGCTTTCGCTGGTGCATGGCGTCGTCATCGCGCTCGTGCCCTGGCTGCTCGACTCGTCGACGCTCATCTACGGGCGGCGCTCGCGGCCGCTGCCCGGTCAGGATCGCCGTGGCGAGCCGGTGCGCCCGGTGATGCGCAAGCCCATGCCACCGGCGGCGCACACGCCTCGCGCCAAGACGCCGACGCCCACGGGCAAGCGCTAGGCGATCATGAACCTCGTCGCCGTCTTCGTAGGCGGGCTCGTCGGCACGGCGCTGCGCCTGAGCGCCGACGCCCTGCTGCCGCACGGCGACGACGCGTTCCCGCTGTCCACCCTGCTGATCAACGTCATCGGCTCGTTCGCCCTCGGGATGCTGGTGTCGCGGCTCTGGCCCGTCGCGCCCGAGTGGCTGCGGTTCGGCCTCGGAGCCGGCCTGCTCGGATCGTTCACGACCTTCTCGGCCGTAGCGGCATCCGTCGTCCTGCTGGCGCAGTCGGGCGCGTGGCTCGTCGGCCTGGTCTACCTGTTTCTATCGGTCGCCGGCGGGATCGGAGCGGCACTGCTCGGCCTGCGACTCGGGCGACGCGATACGCCCGCGATCGGACCCGACGAATGAGCGTCGTCATCGTGATCGCTGCGCTCGTCGCGGGTGCCGCCGGCGCATTGCTGCGCTACGGCGTCAGCCGGGCATTCCGGCAGTCTCCTGCGCGCCTGCCATGGGCGGTTCTGATCGTCAACGTGCTGGGGTCGATCGTTGCGGGCATCGCGGTGGGACTCAGCTTCAGTGACCCGCACGGTGCCCTGCGCCTGATCGTCGTGAGCGGTTTCGCCGGCGGGCTGAGCACGTTCAGCACGTTCAGCGTCGAGACGATGCAGCTCGCGATCGAGGGGCGCTGGCGCATGGCCATCGGCTCGGTGGCCGCGAACGTCGTCGGCGGGGCCACGGCGTTCGCGTTCGCGCTGGCCGTGACGGCCCTGTTGGCCTAGCGGGATCGGCGCAGTCAGGCGGGGCGGCGCGGGCGGATGCGGGGGCGGGTCCGGACGGCGACGACGACGAGGACGGCAGCGATCGCGAACGCGACGACGGCGAGGATGAGGTAGCCGCTCTCGCCCGTGACGAGTAGCTCTGCGAAGGTCTCCATGTCATCCCGACGCGTCAACCCCCCGATCGGGTTGACAACTCGCCCCGAAAGGGGGCGCGCGCTGCTCCCATGGGGATTCCTAGTGTCTGTTGTGGACACGAATTGGGGGATGGATCAGTGTCAGCGACTCTCATGACGACGCCTGCCGCCGGCTGGTACCACGACCCGAACGACTCGGACTCGTGGCGCTGGTGGGACGGCGTGACCTGGACCGGCCATGTCCGGCCCAAGGTCGAGACGGCTCCCGTCGCGGTCGCGTCCGCGGCGCCGGTCTCGCAACCGGTCGCCACCCAGCTGCCGGTTTCGCAGCCTGTCCCGATCCAGCAGCCCGTCTCGGAGCCCGTCGCCGTCCAGCAGCCCGTCTCGCAGCCCGTCGCGATCCAGCCCGTCTCGCAGCCCGTCGCGATTCAGCCCGTCGCCGTCCAGCAGCCCGTTTCGCAGCCCGTCGCCGTCCAGCAGCCCGTCTCGCAGCCGGTCCCCGTCCAGCCCGTCTCGCAGCCTGTGACGATCCCCCAGCCGGGCGGACATCTCTCCCTGACTCCCGAGACGCCGGCATCCGAGCAGGAGTATTGGCACTCGGCGAACGCCGAGGTCGTCCAGATCCCCGGCCGCACCTCGACATCGATGGCGAGCAACTTCCACAGTCCCGGGGGCGGATTCGGCGCCAGCCCCTACGCCATGCGCGAGTGGGGCGCCGTCGGCTCCCCGCAGACCCCCGGCATCTGGCTTCTCGCCTCGCTGCCGATCATCAGCATCGTGATCCAGGTCGTCTTCGCCGTGGTCCTGGGCATCATCCAGGGAACGACGGGCGTCAGCGCCACGCCACCCAACCTCGTCTACTACGTCATCCTCGTCGTGCTCGGATGGATCTTCGCGGGCCTCGACGTTCGGGCGCTCAGGACCCGCGGATACCGGGCGCCGAAGATCTGGTGGATGCTGCTGCTCCCGCCCCTCGTCTACTTCATCAAGCGCGGACGCGTCGTGCGCGCCGAGGGCCAGCGCGCTTGGCCGCCCGAGCTGCTGTACTTCCTCAGCATCACGCTCGGCGGACTCCTGGTCGTAGGCGCCATCCTGTTCGCGATCTACATGATGGGCGGCCTCGGCGCCCTGGGCCTGCCGCTCTGACCCGTCTCGCCTAGCCCCTCACCTCCGGGGCACGATGCCTGCGGCGTCCTCGACGGGCTCAAGCTGACTCGACCGGCGGACGACGAGCCGCGGGGTGATCAGACGATGGCGTGGATCGTCGGATTCACTGCCATGGGGGAGGACGCGACGACCCGTCGCGCCCATCAGGAGTTGAAGGATTCCGGCGGCGACCTCCTCGAGCTGCTGATCGACGCTCGACAGCCCGACAGCCTTCGCGACGGGGGTGTTGTCGAAGCCGATGATCGGGAAGTGCGGGAAGCCGGCCTCGCGCACGGCCATCATGGCACCGAGTGCCAGCGAGTCGGACGCACAAACGAGGGCCTCGAGGTCGCTGCCGTTGCGCAGCCGTTGCTCGATCGCGACCCGCGCTGTCGGAACGCCTTCCTCCGTCGACATGGCGAGCGCCGCGAGATCACCGGGCGTGGAGCCGAACGTCTCGATCATGACGTCCTGCCACCCGCGCCGGCGGTCGTCGCCCAACCCCGAGCTGCCCCGCCAGCCCAGGTAGCCGATTCGGCTGTGCCCGCGGCCGGCGAGGTGCTCCGTCGCCGCCCGCACTCCGGCGCGGCCGTCGACATCCACCCAGAGCCGGGTCGGGTCGTTCGGGCGCCCGGATCCCCACGGCCGGCCGAACGTGACGAAGGGGATCCGCTCCGCGGCCAGCCACTCGATCCGGGCGTCGTCGTATTGGGTCTCGGTGAGCACGAAGGCATCCACGTCGGCGCCGTCGCGGAGCCGGCGGTACTGCCGGATCTCGTCCTCCGGGTCATGCGCCGTGAAGAGCATGATGCGCATGCCGCGCTCGTCGGCGTGCTCGGTGAGAGCGTGGAGGAAGCGGTCGAGGACCGATCCGGACACGCCGTTGGCGATGGGATCGAGGCGGATGCCGATGGTCGAGCTCTGACGGGTGCGCAGGCGCCGCGCGCTGGCGTGCGGGTGGTAGCCGAGCTGGGAAATGGCAGTCTGCACACGCTCGCGCGTGGAGGGGCGCACGATCTCCGGGGTGTTCAGCACGTTCGAGACCGTCTGTCGCGAGACGCCGGCGAGGACGGCGACGTCCTCAACCGTCGGGAGTTGTGCCACGCGTCACCCCCTGATCCGCAATGGCTTTGAACGATCAAATTCCGCTTACATGCTACTTACCGAACAGGGACTGTCAATCGGCTCCCGGCTCACGCTCAGCGAATCGGGGGTGTCCTCCGATGCACGGCTCGCCGCCGGCACGATCCGAAGCGCGACCCGCCCAGCTCGTCAACCGGCAGGCGGTGACGCGTGCAGGTTGCTGAGGGTCGCGACGACCTGGCGGGCGATCGTGCGGCCCGCGCGGTTCGCGCCGATCGTGGATGCCGTCGGCCCGTACCCGGCGAAGAAGACACGTTGGTTGCGCCACGCGGCGCCCTGCCCGACGATGACCCCGCCCGCCTTCTCGCGCAGCTTCAGCGGGGCGAGGTGACGCAGCTCCGGCCGGAAGCCGGTCGCCCAGATGATGGCGTCGGCGTGCTGGAATGCGCCGTTCGACCACCGGACGCCGTCGGGCTCGATCGCCGAGAACATGGTCGTCACGCTGAGCAGCCCGCGGTCGATCGCGCCCTGGATGCGGCGGGTGCGCGGCACGCCGGTCGTCGACACGATCGATGGCAGCGCCCGACCCTCGCGGGCGGCCTCGTCCTGGAGCGCGACGGCGCTCACGCCCGACTCGATGTTGAGCTCCTGCTCCTCGAGGAACTCGATCGGACGCCGTGCCACCCAGGTGATGCTCGCCGCGACGTTCTCCAGCTCCATCAGGAAGCCGATCGCGCTGGTCCCCCCGCCCACGATCACGACGTCCTTGTCGCGGAAGTCCTCGGCGTCGCCGTAGTCGACGGTGTGCAGGTGTCGTCCGGCGAAGTCGTCCCTCCCCGGATACCAGGGGATGAAGGGCGACCCCCAGGTGCCGGTCGCGTTGACCAGGATCTCGGTGGTGACCTGCCGCGTTCCGAACTCGCCCTCGAACGTGACGATGAAGGCATCCAGCGTCTGCTCGACCCGCGTGACGTTGGCGGGGCGCACGACCTGCAGCGCGAAGTGCTCCTCGTACCGTGCGTAGAAGTCGGCCACCACGTCCTTGGCCGGCAGCTTGCGATCGGCGGTGTCGAAGCTGACGCCCAGCTCGTCCATGCCGGGGAGGTCGTTGACCCGGTGCGCATAGCCGAGTCGCAGCGCCTCCCAGCGATGCTGCCAGGCGCCGCCGGTCCCGGGTCCGCGGTCAAGCATGACGAACTCGTTGCCGGGGTCGAGCCCCAGCCGCCGGAGGTAGAAGCCGACCGAGAGACCGGCTTGTCCTGCTCCGACCACCACGACGGAGGTGTCGGTGGAGCGGTCGGTCACGGGGTCAAGGCTACTCGGCCACCCGGGTGATAGACTTTTGCGCAGTCTTTCTCACACCCTGTTCGGCATTTCTCGACACATTGAGGGGGTCACGCATGGGGCGCGGCCGTCAAAAAGCTAAGCACACGAAGGTCGCTCGCGACCTCAAATACTTCAGCCCTGACACGAACTACGACGCTCTCAAAGAGGAGCTGGCCGGAAACCCCCGTCTTGACGAGGATCTGAGCAAGTGGCCGGAGTACGTGGCCGCCGCCGCCGTCGTCGATGACGACGCGGAGCTTGACGAACAACTCGACGAGTCCAAGAGCGCCTAGCCGGCGAACTCGCCGACCAGCCTGACGGCTCCGCCGTCGACACCCTTCGCCCCCTGCACGAACGCGTCGCCGTCCGAAGCCTCGTCGTGCACGCCGATCGTCACGCGTCCGGCGACCCACGCGGGCAGACCGGATGCCGTGAGGGCATGGGTCACCGAGCTGGCGGCCCCGGCATCCACGACCGCGATCATCCCGACACCGAGATTCCACGTGCCCTCGGTCTCGGCGAGCGACAGGTCGCCCCACTCCGCGAGCACCCGGAAAACCGGCTGCGGGCTCCAGGTCGAGCGATCCAGCTCCACCCAGGCACCGCGCGGCAGCACGCGGGCCAGGTTGGCGGCGATGCCGCCTCCGGTCACGTGGCTGAGGGAATGCACGGCGTCCGGCAGGTCGTCGATCAGCCGGACGAGCTGCTTCGCGTAGAGCCGGGTGGGCTCGAGCAGAGCGGCGCCGATCGGCCCCCCGAATTCATCGACACGGTCCGCGTATCCCACCCCGCGCTGGGCGAGGATGCTGCGCACCAGCGAGAAGCCGTTGCTGTGCAGTCCGCTCGACGCGATCGCGACCACGACGTCGCCGTGCTGCACGCGCTCGGGGCCGAGCACCGCATCCGCCTCGACGACCCCTACCGCGGCGCCCGCGAGGTCGTAGTCGCCGGGCTCCATGACGCCGGGGTGCTCCGCCGTCTCGCCTCCGACGAGCGCCGTGCCGGTGTCGGCGCAGGCGCGCGCGATGCCCTCGACGATGGTGGCGATGCGCTCCGGCACGACCTTGCCGCAGGCGATGTAGTCGGTCATGAAGAGCGGCTTGGCGCCCACAACGATGATGTCGTCGACGACCATGCCCACGAGGTCCTGGCCGATGGTGTCGTGCTTGTCGATCGCCTGAGCAATGGCG
>JBDSKH010000190.1:0-5022 GCA_039917005.1 Pseudolysinimonas sp. | reverse complement strand
GCTGCACATGACCGTGCAGACCGCGGTTCTCATCGAGACCCTGGTCGCGCTCGGCGCGCAGGTTCGCTGGGTCAGCTGCAACATCTTCTCGACGCAGGACGACGCCGCGGCCGCGGTCGCCGTCGGGCCCACGGGCACCGTCGACGCTCCCGCCGGCGTGCCGGTGTTCGCCTGGAAGGGCGAGACGCTCGAAGAGTACTGGTGGTGCACCGAGCAGATCTTCGACTGGTCGGCCGAGGGCTTCGACGGACCCAACCTGATCCTCGACGACGGCGGCGACGCCACCCTGCTCGTTCACAAGGGACGCGAGTACGAATTGGCCGGCGCCGTGCCGCAGACGGATGCCGGAGCCAGCCACGAGCTGAGCGTCATCCTCGACGTCCTCCGCTCGTCGCTCGTGGCGAGCCCCGATCGCTGGCAGACGGTCGCCAAGGGCATCAAGGGCGTCTCGGAGGAGACCACCACGGGCGTGCACCGTCTCTACGAACTGCACAAGCGCGAAGACCTGCTGTTCCCGGCGATCAACGTCAACGACTCGGTGACGAAGTCGAAGTTCGACAACAAGTACGGCATCCGCCACTCGCTCCCCGACGGCCTCAACCGCGCCACCGACGTTCTCATCGGCGGCAAGGTCGCGTTCGTCGCCGGCTACGGCGACGTCGGCAAGGGCTCGGCCGAGGCTCTCCGCGGCCAGGGCGCGCGGGTCATCGTCAGCGAGATCGACCCGATCAACGCCCTCCAGGCGGCGATGGACGGCTTCCAGGTCGCCCGCATCGAGAGCGTGCTCGACAAGGTCGACATCTGGGTCACCACGACGGGCAACGAGAACGTCATCACGCTCGACCACATGCTCGGCATGAAGCACCAGGCGATCGTCGCCAACGTCGGGCACTTCGACAACGAGATCGACATGGCCGGCCTCGAGAAGCTCGCCGGCGCCGAGCGGGTCGAGATCAAGCCCCAGGTGCACGAGTGGCACCTGCCGACCGGTCGCAGCATCCTGGTTCTCAGCGAGGGCCGGCTCATGAACCTCGGCAACGCCACCGGCCACCCGTCGTTCGTGATGAGCAACTCGTTCTCGAACCAGGTGCTCGCGCAGCTCGAACTCTTCACGCGCACCGAGGACTACCCGGTCGGCGTGTACGTGCTGCCGAAGATCCTCGACGAGAAGGTCGCGCGGTTGCACCTCGCGGCGCTCGGCGTCGAGCTCACCGAGCTGACGCCGGAGCAGGCCGCGTACATCAGCGTGCCGGTCGAGGGTCCGTACAAGGTGGACCACTACCGCTACTAGCGGCCGTCCCTAGCCGCGCTTCCCGAGATCAGCCGCGCTCGGGGAACCCGTGCGGCAGGTCGCGGAGGGCCGGGGCCACGCGCTCGAGGCGCTCGCGCTCGAGCAGCAGTGCTGCGTACTCGCGCTCGCGGCGCACCACGGCGACCCCGGCGAGGAAGAGCTCCGGCTGCACGGGCGGCAGCGGCGACACGAAGCGCGAGACCTCAGCGGCGAGCTGCGCTGCCTGGAACCCGCGCCGGTCGGCGGTCAGGTGCGGTGCCTGGGCGAGGAACTGCGCGACGCGGCGTGACAGCGCGTCGGGCATTCGGGCGACGTCGGCGAGGCGCGCCCAACTCTCGAGTTGGGCGGGGACCCCGAAGAGCGGCGGAGCGACCCGCGCGATGCGCTCGTACTGGCTGTAGGTGCCCGCGAGCATGTCGCCGAGCCGTTTGGTGCGGGTGCTGAACAGCCCGATGAGGGCAGCCCCTCCGCCGAAGGTCATATAGATCTCGAAGACACCCACGAGTGCCCGGATGGCGGCGTGCCGGAGTCCGATCGCCCCGCCGTCGTCGCGCACGATCCGGGCGCCGACCGCGAGCCGCCCGAGGGACTTGCCACGGCTGAGGGTCTCGACCGTGACGGGGGCGATCACCAGGCAGGCGACGATGGCGACCACGGCGATGATCCCGTAGACCGCGCCCTCCGTGTTCGAGCTGCTCGCCAGGCTGAACAGCGCCAGCACGATCGCGATATACGCGCCGAAATAGACGATCCAGTCGATGATCGCGCCGGCCGCGCGGAGGGCGAATCCGGTCGGCCGCAGATCGAGGGCGACCGCCTCGCCGGTGAGGACGGTCTCGGTGTCGTGCTCGTCGCCCGCGAGATCGGGGATCGACTGGCCCGCCATCCGGCTATCATCGCAGCAGATGGACCTGGACGCATATTCCGCCGCGAACTCCGCGGAGTGGGATCGTCTCGCCCAGCTGGCGGAGCGCCGGGCGCTCGATGGGGCTTCGGCCGACCAGCTGATCGAGCACTATCAGGCCGGTTCGACGCACCTCTCCGTGATCCGAACCACGGTCGGCGAGTCAGCCCAGGCCGACGGTCTCTCGCTCGCTCTCTGGCGTGCCAGGCAGCGTTTCACCGGCACGGCCGCGAACCCGTTACGACAGCTGACGGTGCTGTTCGTGCACCAGCTGCCGGCAGCGCTGTACCGGATCCGGTGGCTGACTCTCGCGGTCGCACTCGCGACCGTGCTCATCGCCGTGGTGTTCGCGGTCTGGTACTCGAGCGACCCGCGTGTGTTCGCCACCCTCGGTCCGCGTTCGGCCCTCCAGCGTTTCGCCGAGCAGGACTTCGTCAACTACTACTCGGACTCGTCCGTGGCGGGGTTCAGCGGCCAGGTGTGGACGAACAACGCCTGGCTCGCCGCCCAGTGCATCATGTTCGGCATCACGGGCTTTTGGGTGCCGTACGTGGTGTTCGGCAATGCGATGAGCCTCGGAGTGGCCGCCGCGATCATGAACGAGTTCGGGCGGCTCGACGACTTCTTCCTCTACATCGCGCCGCACGGACAGCTCGAGCTCTATTCGATCTTCCTGGCGGCCGCCGCCGGGCTGATGATCTTCTGGTCATGGATCGCGCCCGGCGCGCGTACCCGCCTGCAGGCGCTCGCCGAAGACGGCCGCGCGTTCTTCACGATCGTCATCGGCCTCGCGATCACCCTGCTGATGTCGGGCATCATCGAAGGCTTCGTCACCCGGCAGGACTGGCCATGGGCGATCAAGATCGGGATAGGGACGGTCGCTCTGGCGGTCGTGCTCTTCTATCAGTGGGTGGTCGGCCGCTGGGCGTACCGCGCAGGGCAGACCGGTGACCTGTCGGAGTTCGACGCGGGGGCGCGCCAGATCGTCAGCGCCTGAGCGCTCGCTTCGTCGAGCGCGGGCCTACTTGCGGGCGAACAACGCCCGCCAGGTGATTCCCGCGATGAGGCCGCCGACAACGGGCGCGACGATGAACACCCAGAGCTGGATGAGAGCGTCGGGCCCGCCGAACACCGCGCTGGCGATCGAACGGGCGGGGTTCAGCGAGGCGTTGCTCACCGGGATCATCACGAGGTGCAGCATCGTCAGGGCCAGGCCGATCGCGAGCGGCGCGAAGCCGGCGGTCGTCGACCCCGGAGCGGTCACACCGAGGATGATCCAGACGAACACCGCGGTGGCCACGATCTCGGCGACGAGCACGGAGATCATCGAGAACTGGCCGGGCGAGTGGATGTCGAAGCCGTTCGAGACGGCACCGAAGTCGCCCGAGAATCCGCTCAGGGTGACGACCAGCCAGATCACCAGGGTCGCGAGCAGGCCGCCGAGGATCTGCGCGATGATGTACGGCGCGACGTCGGCCCAGCGCATGCGGCCCGCGGCGGCGGCACCCAGGCTGACGGCCGGATTGAAGTGGCCGCCAGAGATGTGACCGACCGCGTAGGCGGCGACCAGCACCGCGAGGCCGACGGCGATCGCGACGCCGAGATACCCGACATTGGATCCGGCGTAGAGCGCCGTGCCGACGACGCCGAAGACGAGAACGAACGTGCCGAACACCTCGGCGATGAGGCGACTGACGAGCGAATAGGGAACGGTTGCGTTAGCCATGGCGGCAGGATAGCGGAGAGGCGCGACCGCGCTCGCGCCTCGGAGCGGGTGCGCCGCAGAAGCGGCGGCGCACGGTCGAGCTCACAACTGCCCTGCGGCCTTGAGGGCGAGATAGCGGTCGGCGAGTGCGGGCGGAAGATCAGCGGGTGCCGCCGAGACGACGTCGGCACCGGACTGCCGGATCGCAGCGGCCACCCGCGCCGAATCGAGTTGCGCACGCTCGGCAGCAGCGGCGCGGTAGACCTCTGAGCGATCCCGGCGCTCGAGGGTCGCGGCCAGCACGTCGGGATCGGCCACCGAGGCGACGACCACGGTGTGCTTCCGGGTCAGCTGCGGCAAGACGGCGAGCAGCCCGCGCGCGGACCCGGGCGTATCGACCGAGGTCAGCAGCACGACCAGAGCACGCTGAGACGTCACCTGGCGCACGAGCCCGGGCACGAGGCTCCAGTCGGTCTCGATGAGCTCGGGATCGATCGGCGCCATCGTGTCCACCATGCGGGCGAGCAGCTCCGCCCCAGTCGCGCCCTGCACGCGTCCGCGCACCCGGCGGTCGTACACGAGCAGGTCGATGCGGTCGCCCGCGCGGGAGGCGAGCGCGGCGAGCAGCAGGGCCGACTCGAAGGCGGTGTCGATGCGCGGCTCGTCGGCGATCCGCGCGGCCGACGTTCGTCCGGAGTCGACAACCAGCACCACGCGCCGGTCGCGCTCTGGACGCCAGGTGCGCACTACGAGCTTCACCCCGCCGCTCGCCGGATCGCGCCGGCGCGCGGTCGCCCGCCAGTCCAGTGAGCGCACGTCGTCGCCGCGCACGTACTCGCGCAGCGAGTCGAACTCGGTGCCCTGCCCGCGCACCATGACGCTGGTGCGGCCGTCGAGCTCCCGGAGTCGCGCGAGCCGCGACGGGAGGTGCTTTCGGGAGGCGAACGGGGGGAGGACGCGGATCGAGCCGGCGACCCGGATCGTGGCCTGGCGCGCGGCGATCCGCAGCGGCCCGAACGAGCGGACGGTGACATGCGCTGCGCGGCGCTCGCCCCGGCGCACGGGGGTGAGGGTCGTGGTGATGGTCCGCCGCTCGCCGGCCCGCAGATTCAGCGCGCGTCG